>JAEUHE010000091.1 GCA_016793885.1 Verrucomicrobiales bacterium | reverse complement strand
CACGATGGGGTTGTGGATTCTATGGCGTTTTCCCCAGGGTAGCTCGTTCCTCCCAACCCTGGGCTTTGAGGCGCAATCCCGTTGGGATAGGGAGGAAGCCCTCCGAACTTGTGGGTAATGCTCAGAGCCCTCTGCCGCTTTTCAGGACCCGACGGAGTCGGGCTTCTCCGCTGGCGTGGAGTCTCCAGCCGCGACCTAGATCAGAAATTCACCCGCTTACGGGCGGGGTCGGAATCCCCGCTAGCGCTCGAGTAGCTCAGGATGGTGGCGCGCTTGGTGAACGCTGCCGAATCCAGAGTCCCGGCCGCAAACGCATCGATATCGGCCTTGGTAACTCGAATCAGCAGTGAGGTCGTTCGCGCCAGGGCGGCATCCGGCGAGATCTGGACGAAGGCAACCACATCCTCCACCACTTTCTGAGGCTTCTCAGCCTTTCCGGCACCCTTCGAGGGTCCCCGTTGGTCAGCTGCGAAGGGATCAGGCCCCGCATGCACAGTTCGGGTCACGAGTCGGCCTTTGTTGGCATCCGGGCCCTGAACCAAGATCGTCACGGTCTCAGTGGGGTTCAGGTGCCTCATGTTCGAAGCCTGCCTCAGCGACTCCAGCAGCTCAGCCTTGAGAGCCGCTACTTTCTGTTCGTCAAACTCAGGTATGGATTCACCCTCGGTGAGGATGAGCACATCGCGGCCTTTCTCAGCCCCACGGCCATACAGTTCGGTCCTCGCTTCTTCCCAAGCGCTCGCCTTGCGAGCCGGTCGAGGCGGCTCTACGCCCCCCGAGCTGGGCGGGATCAGCGGAAAGGAGACTCGAAATAGAAACAGCGCTCCCTGCCCTTCGACCTGCACGCTCTGCAAGGATCTAGACCTGTCCTGAGAGGTGGTGAGCCTGATGCCCATCACCTGCTCAGCCTCCTCTCCAGCCGGCCTGAGCAAGGCCTTACCAAGGATCCGCCCCATGATGTTCAGATCCTCCTCGGATTCCGCCAGACGCTTCTCATCCACGCTGGCGCCGGGAACCACCAACGACCTGGGTCCCGCACCCCGCCGTGACATCAGTCCGCTCAGCTCCCGGTCCAACCTCTCCTTGCCGGATTCAAATTGAAGCTGAAGCTTGCTCCCCACGTCCTTCACGGCGTCGCGGGCACGCGCAATGGCACGCTCGGTCTTGCTGCGAACCTCCGTCTCCAAATCCTCCAGCTCCTCCCGACCGGGGAAATCAGGTGAGTCCTCAGCAGCCGGCGCGGGGCGCTTGAGCCGCTTGAGGGGGGGCGGTGGAGGTGGAGGTGGAGGCGCCGGATCAACGGGGGGGGCAGGCTGAACCGCGGGCGCCGAGAGTGTCGGAGCGGGCAGCGCCTCCGACGCTGCCGCATCAGCACCCGACATACTCCCGGAGTCCAGCGCCAGACCAACCAACGCTAAGCAGGGGATCCAGCGGACAGCCTGGAATGAACGCGAACAACCATCGAGTAAAGGCATCTTGCGAGTCATGTCGGTTAGAAGTTTAGGGTGATAGGATTTCGCCCGGACGCGGGTCCAGGCTGAGTTGAACCAACTTTTGTTCAGCTACTTGCAAAGTGGCCTGGGTGTTAAAGGCCATAACCTCCAGGTCTTCCCGAAGGGCGGCGATCTGAGCGGTGTGGCTTGCTTGCAGATCCTTCAGCGCCGCTAAAAACTCTACCGAATCCGCGGCTCGGACCTGCTGGATCTGCGCGGCCGCGTCGGCCCTCATCTCCGAACGCAGCGCGTCCAACTCCTGGGCCCATCCAGCCTGAAGCTCCCGGCTCAGCCGGGCCGCCTCCGCGGCCGAGGATACGGACCGACTGGTCCACCCGGTAAGCAGGCCGACTAGCAAGACAGCTGCCGCTGCCGCCCAGCGCGCCGCAGGCCAGACCGAAAAATCCCCGAACCTCGACCGCCTACCGGCTGAAACCGGTTCATGATCGAGCCGCCGCAAGGTTCCTTCCCAAAGCCGGATTCGACGGTCGCAATCGGGACAGATGGCGCGATGGGCCGCCAGCTCCTGCGCCTCTTGACGCCCTGCTTCGCCAAAGATCCAACTAACCCATCGTTCATCATCCGGGTGTTTCATAAAATAAAATCCTCCCGTGCTAGGGCCTCAGGGCTACCGGTAGTGGACGGCCGCGCGAGCAGCCTGCCCATCCGGTCCAAGGCCTCCGCCATCCGGGACTTGACGGTCCCCTCCGGGACATCCAAGACATCAGCGATCTCGCGAAACTTGAGCCCCTCGTAATGACGCAGCACCAAGACTTCACGAAACCGTTCCGGCAAAGTCTCCAACGCCACCCGCACTTCCTGAGCCTGTTCGCTGGCACTCAGCTGAGCATCCGGTGGCAGAGCCGAGGCATAGGCCATCGGCTCTCCCGCCACGAGGTCCTCCACCTTTTCCGGTTCGACCGATTCTTCGCGCCGCCGTCCGCGACGACGCAACTCATCCCGGCATAGATTCAAGGCGATTTGCCAGAGATAGGTGGAAAACCGAGCCGAAGCCTCGTAACGGGCCCGGTGAGCGAAAAGCCGGGCAAATGCCTCCTGGGTCAGATCCTCCGCCCGGTGAGTGTCGCCTACCATGCGACAGCAGAGTCGGTTGATCGAGCCCTGCCACCGAGAAACCAGGGACGCAAAGGCCTCAGGGTCACCCTGCATTCGAACCTTCCACATGAGAAGTTCGTCTCCGGGAGCTCCCAGACCTAGGACCTGACTGATCAAAGAGTGAATCACACCAAAGCCCCTGTGGTTTCGGATGAAGAAGTTTGGCCATCATCCCGACCCAGCGGTCTCAGTCATTCAACGTCGAGCCCAGGCATTTGGTTCGCAGAAAAGCAAAGAATCTACAACTGGTCGGCCGGAAGCCCGGCGCCTTGATCTCAAAGCGGAGCCCGCCATAACAACCGGCAGAAAAGGGGGGTGCTTAGTACGGCTCGCTGCTGATGACAACCGACAACACCTGGGAACGTCCGGGCGGCAGAACCAACCGATTCTTTCCAACGTTTCCCGACTCCACACAGACCATTTTCAGATACTCATCGTTTCCAAAGTCGGGAATCTGCTGAGCTCTTCCAATCCATGGGTTCCACACCACAGTACTCTGCGACCCTGCCTTCTCCACTCGAATGCGCCGTTTGAGGGAGCTGTCCAAAATATCGACCGTGGAGGTTGTGTTCTGATAGATTCGGTCGGTTTCGCCCGTGATGGCAATGTCCCCCTGCTCCTCTACTTTAGCCGCAAAATTGTCCACTTTGTCCAGATAGGTCACTCCTTTGAGGCCTTGAACGCGCACCGAGTGAATATCGCCGACATGAAAATAGGTATGCAGGCAGTTCTCAAAAGTGAACTGCTGGTCTGCCGAGGTGTTGGTGGCGATCAACTCCAACCGTAGGCTGTCAGTGACGGTGACGACATAATTGAGAGTGAATGCGGGCCAGGTGGCAGCGGCGGAGACCGGCCCCAGCGCCAGCCGAAGGCTGACCCCGCCGGCGGGCAGCGCGGTGACCTCGTTGAGACGCCACTGGGAGATCCGGGCGAACCCATGGAACGGCTCGCCTTCGCGCGCGGCAAACCAGGGGAAAATGACCGGAACACCACCACGGATCGCTTGCTGCTTCTCGAAACGACTAAAGTGACTGGTGAACAAGAGCGGCGCCTCCCCCTTCTTCCTGAACTCCGTGACATGCGCCCCTTGAAGATACAGTTCGGCCTCGCTGAAGTCGGTGTCGATCTCCACCTTCAGCAGGTCTCCGTTCCCTTCCTGAAGGCGTACACGTCCCGGTATTTCCAACCTCTTTACATCCGAGTGCAGAATTGTGGTGTTCATAGGTCAAGCTTGAGGCCCAAAGTAGCAGCCCTCCGCTGGTTGGCAACCGTTCTCGGAAGAACTCTAAGCCAGGCCGACAGATGAGGATGCAATCAGGATGGCGCTCGCGCTGGCCAGAACGCCTCACTCGGTTCGGATCACGCGGTAGAAGCGAAATGCCGCCGCGGCATCGGAGTCCAAGAACTCGAGTTCCGGATTCCCCGCCCCAACCAGGATCGCAACGGGCTGCCACTCCGATGCCCCCAAGTCAGCGGTTCCCTCCAAACGATAAGTCTCGCCCGGCTCCGATGTCCAACGCAGCCGAACTCCCCCCTGCCGTACCTCCGCCCCCTGAATCCGAAGTTTCCTAGGACCGACATTGCTCCCCCGCGGGGTGGGGATCTCCTGAAAGACCAAAGCAGCCCCCACATCATCCTCCGCACGCCCTTGACTGACGTTTTCTAACTGCCGCCCAAAGTCGATCGAAGCCCGGAAGGTGGATCCATCCGGGCCGACCAGCCCGATGAACTCTCCATCGCCCCTCAGCTGAAACCCCGCGTGAAGATCACCCCAAGCGCCCTGCCCATTCTGCTGAGGCTGATTGTCCGCCCAAACCAGCAGATACCCGCGTCCGGGAACCACAGTGCCAACGGGAACTTTCCATTTGTTAGGAACAGTCGGCGTATCGGTCAGATAGTAGCCCGAGATGTCCACGGCCACGCTGTTGGGATTAAAAAGCTCAAACCAATCCTGAAAGGCTCCGTCGACCGGATCCGCGACACCCGCAGGCCCTGCATTGTCCGCCATCCATTCGTTGATGATCAGGGGCCGAACCACGCCGGGGCCCGTGTTCGTGATGGTGATGGCGAGGCCGGCAACCGTGTTGGTCACCGGCATCCCCAGTCGATCCAGCGCCTGAAGTTCGATCCGATTCTCCCCGGCGGTGAGACCAACCACTGCGCGCCAGGCCGAAGGGGAGGTCCAACTGAGCAAGGCAGGCTGCCCGTTGATCACGATGGTCCGAACGGTGATCGGAGCCGTGCCGGTGAGCACGATCTCGGGAGCATTGGTCGTAAATCCGACGCCGCCATTTAGTGTCAACCGAAAGGCGTTTGTGCGAGGCAACTGGTTAAGGACGGTCGTCGAACGCGTCCGGATATAGCTCAGAATGTCCGCCATGTTCTGCTGAGCCAAACTCCCGTAATGAGAGGTCCATCGCTCGATGTAGGTCGGGTTGAAAGCGGTGGTGATGAGATCGTGAAAATGTTCCAAGTAGGCCCGCCGATGATTCGGGTTGTTGAGCAACTTCGCGATGTTGCCGTTGCCGGTGACGCTCGCATCTGCCGATGCCATGAACGAAGAATCCCAGTCCCAGGGGAAATAGAGAACTTTCTGATCTTCGGGCCGAACATACAGTCGATAGTTGTGCACTGCGCCGCCAGTGAAATAGGCGTCGGCCGGCCCGACCAACTGTTGAAAAGCCATCACTCTCAACCAGGCATCTACATCCAACACCCGCGGAGCCTGCGCCTCGAAAGCTGGGCCAGTTAACCCCAGGGCCTTCGCCGCCGCGATCACCCGGGAATAGTCATCGCGCTCGCGATTGTTCACCTGGAGGTAATTCCACCGATAGGTGTCGGCGTAATCTCCAAAATCTTCCATCTCGAAATTCGCATAACCAGTACCGGAACCCTCGTTCCCGACCGCCTTGGGACTTTCGGGTTTGCCGTCAACGGTTGCCACATTCCATCGATGAACTTCGACCTCAAACTGACTCCCATCGCCGCCGTCCGCGTATTGACTGTCCAGCCAATCATTATCGAAGCCTGACAGTCGAATGCCCGCAATCACCGAGTAGGATGGAATCGGCGCAAGAAACTGTTCAATATCATCGTACATGCCGGGAATGCCTCCCGCCCGCGTGGCGATGTGCTTGGCAACGATTTCCCCTACGCCGCCCGTCAGTGCGTGCTGGGACCGATCGACCGACACCACCCGGTGCACCCCACGAAAAGGCTGCTCCGCCGGGAACCCGACATGGAATCCTACCCGCGGCACATTGCGTCCCACAAAACTTCCTTTGAGGCGGACGCCCACGTCGTAATAGCTCTCCTCCTCGTTGGAGACCACGGTCGCCCCGAGCAGTTCGTTGCTAAGGGTGTTGGTGGGAGTGTGCAGAAAGGTGGCATCGGATGGGGTCATAATCACCCGAAACTGCTGAAGCCGACTGGAGATGGCCTGGCTGTCGCGGACCGTGAAGAGAGCCCGGGAGTCCGGCCCGGCAGCCGGGAAAGTCGTTTGCGCTCCGCGCTGGTCGCGGCCGACGACATAAAACTGCACCACCGCGCCCGCCCGCTGGCCGGGGATCAACGCTTGGTAGCGATCACCTGACTCCGGCGGCAAATCAACCTCCTTCCAGCCTTCACTGCCGACCTGGTAGCGAAGGAGCAATCCGGCAATTCCGTCCGGATCTCGCGCCTGAACGGAGACCGTCACCGGCTGCCAGCTCTCTGGAACTGTCGGGTAATGCCGAAGCGCCTCGTAGGTAGGCCCGAGGTTATCGACCTGGATGGAGTTAGGGGCACCCGGTGTGCCCACGCGATCGGGCCGATCCAGCGCGAACGTCCGAGCGAGACGATTGAAGTACAGCCGCGCGTTGAGCAGATGGGCCCCGGAACGCCACCGTGCCCGAAAGGAAATCTCGTATTCTCGCCCATTCACGATTGGCAGGTTGTTGGTCAAGGTGCACTCGATTTGGTTTCCCTGGTACTCCGCCGCCCCGCTACTCACCACCCGAAGCACATGGTTGCCGGGTTCCGAGCGGTCTGGCACCACCATCGAATGGCGGTGATTGCCGAGAAACCGCCAGCGCGCCGCGGAGCCACCCTCGAAACGACCATTGCTGATCAACTGTTTGGCCGTGGTCCCAGGAGCTTCAATGACGCTGATGTCGTCCACTTCCACCACTCCGGCTCCATCCACCAACCCCAAGGCGAATTCCCGCCACAAGTCGGGCTCACCCTGCTGCCCGGGCAGGGCGATGCCTCGCCATCGATACGTCTTCCACGAAGTCTTGGAGGTTTCGTCGCTGGCACCCCAGGCCTCGGCTGAAGCATTGTCGGATCGCGCATCCCGTAGCTCCAAGGTGGAGCCACCTCCATCAGCGGCGTCGGGCCAGCGGCCCGAATCGAAATAGCGAACTGCGTCAGCCGGGTTGTCGAGCGGATCGCGAAGCTCAAGCAGATCAGCACGTGCCGATAACCGGCCCTCATAGGGGCCATACAACCGCAGCTGGGGATGGGATGCCCGCAGGAGCCCTGGATCCTTGGCGATGACTGCATACTCGTGCGCAGGCAGCATCGCCTCGGAAGGAAAGTCAAACTGGATTCCTCCCGACAACCGCCACCCGGCCAACGACACCGCCGAGCTAGATTGATTGTAAATCTCCACCCAGCCTTCGTCCGATTCCGTGAACTCCGTCGCCGGAGCGATCACCCGAGCGACCGATGCCTCCAACCCGAAAGCAAAATCCGCGCTGTTGGTGGTCACCTGATGCACCTCCACCGCCAGCGTGTTCAGCCCGGACTTCAGAGGGGTGTCGCCGATGATCTCGTGACCGGGACGCACTAACGGACCGACGGCCGAGCTGGCTAAGGTGCCGTACGCCACCGGACCGGCAGGAAGGTTCATCCGCAGGATCTCCTGCCCATTCAAATACACGATGGCGCCATCGTCGATGACCGGAAGCAACGACATCACGAGCCCGGTCGGATCTCCCGAGAACTCAAACTGGGTGCGGAAGTAGCCGGTAATCAGACGGTTGGTCGTGCCGAAGGCGAGCGGAACCAGGGTTCCTTTGGGGATCGGAGCAGCGAAATTGCTGGGCGCATGAAAGACGCCCGATGCACTGGGCCAGGCCGAGTCATCGAACTCCGGCTTTCGCCACTCGTCACCCAAGTCCCGGCCTAGGGTGTGATAGCGCCAGGCATGGCTAAAGGGAAGAGTGAGCAGGTTCGTGACCTCGGCTGGGCGAGTCGGGATCGGATGCCGATGATATTGGATCTCGTGGATCAGGATCTCCGAATGCAAGGTGAACCGGTTAGACTGTCCAGGGGTTGGCTCCGCTGGATACAACCAGGGGCCTCTCCCCTCCGGCGATCGGCCTCGACCGCGTTCCTCCACGACTACCGCATCGAGGACCTGAGTGGCTCCCGCTCCGTACAGGACCAGCCGGTCCCCCGGGCTCAACGCAAACCCCAGCGTCTCCTGACTAATCCAAAGATGTTCGCCTGGGGCTATCCCGATCCCGCCCAGCGCTACCTCCCGACGCCCGTTGGCGCCCATGCCCACCACAGAGTAGGCAGCAAGATCCACCACCGTGATTCCAGGGTTGATCAACTCGACCCAAAACTCGTTGGTGCTACCCGGCGATACCCCCGCCGACACTTCGTTCCAACGCAGGTCCAACTGCGGCAATGTCTCCGTGACTTGCCGGGTCGCGAGCTCCAGCGCAAACACCGCATCCTCCGCAAGATCATTCGGCTGGGCGGGAGAACGGAAGGCCGCCTCAAAATGTCCAGCGATCTCCTCCGCGGACAGCGCCCGGTCATAGATCGCCACTTCGTCGATCCAACCATCGAAGTTGAGGTCGTAATTCCCCTGCGCGAGCTGGCGCGCTCCGATGCTCACCTCGTGAGAGGTCCCTACGAGGCTGTTCGGCGCTGCCGTTTGCCCGGCTTGTCGGCCGTTGACCCACAGGTGCATCAAGCCGGCCGCACCATCGAACACGGCCAATAGATGCTGCCAAGATCCATCCGGTCCCACCGAGGATGAAACCACGAACGGCACGTTCGGCACTCCTCCGTTCCAAACGAAGAAGCGATATTTTCCATCCACGACGTCCACCGCGTATTGTTCCCCGCCTCCGCCCGTGCCCTTGGCGATGATCGCCGCCCCGGCCTCCTGGACGCTCGCACCTCGGACCCACGCTTCCAGGGTGAACGTCCGCGATTCGGCAAAGCTCAAGGCGCCGGAGTCTGGAATGAGGATCACATCGTTTCCTCCATCGGCATTGCCTGCAAAGCGCGGTGCGGCATTGTTGCTCTCAAAACCAAGGTAAGCCCGCCCCGCAAGGGAATTCGTGGGACGCGGCCCCGCCTGCGCCAGATTGGAACTGAGGATCCGCGTGTAAGTCCCATCCTGCGACCCGCCGCGCGCCGAGCTGTCCACGGCCCGCGTGGTTCGCTCGCCCAGACGCCAATATCCCACCGGGCCGCTGTCCAGGACTGTCTGGGCGTAGGACGCGCCCGGTCTCGATTGGTGAAGCTCAACCGCCAGCACATTTTCACCGGACTTGAGGGAACCCACCGATAGCCCCAGCGGCTCAGACCATTCGGCAATCCCAACCTGGGTGTTGGCGACGGAACTAGAGCTTACAGGTCCGGGGGAGAGGTTTATTCGCTGGATCTCCTCGCCGTTCAAGTAGATCACCGCCCCATCGTCCAGCCAGTGGCGCAACAACCACTGAACCTGCTCAAAATCAGGTCCCGCCGTAAACCGAGCCCGGAAATAGTAGGTCGATCGATTCGGCTGAAGTCGTGTCAGGGAGGCACCCGGAAGATCGGCATACCCAACGCCAAAACTCCCGGTCCCGGATTTCCAACCCGAGTCATCATAGGACGGCGCCCGCCAACCCTCCCCCAAATCCACCCCGCCGTCGTGGAATCGCCAAACGACCGAGCTGCCAAGAATTTCGCGGCGGCTGACCGAGGCCGTGGGTTTTTGAAAATTGATTTTGCCCGGCGTGCCCCCGACCTCGCGGCTGGCCGTCCAGTTGGCGGGGTCACTGGTCGCGGTTTGCGAGCGTTGGCGAGCCAGGCTGGCGCCGGTGCCATCCGCCGCCAGGGGCCACGGATCGGTGGCACCATAGCTCAACTCGTCCATCAAACGGGCGCTGTTGTTCCGAAGCTCAAGATGGTCACCCGAATTGCCCAGGCGTCCCGCGAAGGGACCGAGCACCTGAATGCCCGGGTGAGCGGTCAGGACGGCGGCCGGAGAGGCAGCCACCACCAAGAAGCCCCGGCCGGGAATGATCGTCCCCTCCGGAAACAGATAGCGGATGCCACCCTGCAAGCTCCACCCGGAGACATCGATATCCACGGTGTGCTGGTTTTCAAGTTCCACCCACTCCCCGGCGAATTCGTTGGTCGCGGGATGATACTGAATCTCGTTAAAAACCACCACGCTGTCGGCCATCACCGCAGGCGAACGCCAGCCGAAGAAGAGAACTCCGAGGAGCACCGCCCAGTTCGCGAACCTTAGAGAGGAAGGCATCACACGTCTTGTCTTGTTTTCAGGGTTATGAGGGGAAGAGATTACCACGTTCTTCCGCCTCAGACCAGGTTTTAGAGCAGGAAAACCGCTTCGACTTTGACTTTCCTCCTCGCCCGTCGTTGACTACTGCCTAGCCACCTTCCTGTCCGGATCCGCGGAGGTCGGGGTAATGTGGCGATTCCAATGCTCACCTTCCAAGAACCAGATAGGCAGGCACGAGACCGGGGTCGCGGTTTAGGCCGCCGAGAGTTTCTACGGGTCGGGGGGCTTGGCCTCGGCGGCCTCGCGCTCTCAGATCTTCTGGCTCTCCGCACCGCCGCTGGCGGCCCAGGTCCCTCGCCCCTGAAAGATCGGTCGGTGATCTTCTTGTTCATGCACGGAGGACCTTCCCAGTTCGAAACCTTCGACCCCAAGATGGAGGCGCCCTCCAACATACGGAGCGCCACCGGCGAGATCCCCACCTCGATCCCAGGCATTACCTTTGGCAGCACGTTCGAGCGGCTCGCTCGCCTCGCTCACAAATTTAGCATCGTTCGCTCCTTCGCTACCGGGGATGCCAACCACGACATCAAGCCGGTCGTCGGCAGAGACAGCCTGCAGGCGAATCTAGGTTCGCTCTATTCCCGGATCGTGGGCACCACCAGGCCCTCGACCGCGATGCCAACCAATGTGGCTCTCTTCCCACGGTCGATCGACCCCCAAGCGATGGCGGCAGTCACCGATTTCGGCAACTTCGAGGGCACCGGCGACTTGGGACGCGGGTTTGCCCCCTTCGTCCCCGGGGCCGGAGCCGGGCTCCAACAAGACATGGCGCTCAACCTGCCCCAGGAACGGCTGAACGACCGTCGATCGCTGCTCACCTCCCTGGATGCTTGGCGACGCGAGGCCGAGCGCATTGCCAGCATCGCCGAGTATGGCACGCTGCAGGACCAGGCTTGGAGCGTGCTGCTTCAGGGAGTGTCCCAGGCCTTCGATCTGGGTAAGGAAGACCCGCGGATCATCGCTCGCTACGACACCGCCCCGCTGCTTCCGCGCGCGCGGATTAACCCGAAGTGGAAGAACATCGAACACTACGCCACCAACGCCGCCACCCTCGGGCGTCAGCTGCTGCTCGCCCGGCGCCTGTGCGAGCGCGGCGCAGGCTTTGTCACCGTCACCACCAGCTTCATCTGGGACATGCATGCCGACGAGAACAACGCCCCGATGTCAGTGGGGATGGACTATGTGGGACGCCCGTTCGATCACGCCGTCTCCGCCTTCATCGAAGATGTGGAGTCGCGAGGCCTCAGAGATCGGATTCTGCTCGTGTGCTGCGGGGAGATGGGACGCACGCCGCGCCTCAACAAGGACGGCGGACGCGACCACTGGGGCAGTTTGGCCCCGCTGCTGATCTACGGCGGCGGTTTGAAGATGGGACAAGTGATTGGACAATCCTCGCGCGACGGCGGAGAACCGGCGTCGGATCCGGTCACCATGGCGGACCTGATCGCGACGATCATGCACTCGCTGCTCGACATCGGCGAGGTCCGGCTGATGCCCGGAGTGCCGCGAACCGTCGTTGAAGCCATCACTCGCGGCGAACCCATCCGCGGGCTGGTTTGAATGCCCCTGAGGACTTGTCAGAACGTCAGCAGGCTGATCAGGTTCGCACCTGTCGTGGTAAGCTCCCAACCTGCCCCCCGCTTCTTCACCAGGGTTCGACAATGATACTGCTGCTGTTCCACCTCGTTCACGTAGAGCACCTGGGGAGAGGCGAGGCTCTTCATCTCTGACGCGGCACGCGGGGTGCACTCGAACGGCAGCCCCATGAAGTTCAGCGCCAGCTCGTAGCCCGCCACCCCTTCTTTCTGGGTCCGAGGGTTCTGTCGAATGAGCGCCGGGTTGGCCCGCAGCCAGGGAAAGTCCTTTTGCCGAACAAAGACGCGGCAAACCTCCGTGTGTCCTCGGATCCAGCGGACTAGACTGAAGTTGGCACCCAGCCGACGTTGCTCCAGGTAGAGATTCCAGGGATCCAGCCCAATCAAGTTCCGACCATTCCAATTGCCATGGTCGTTGCGCTCGCCCGCACGAAACTTGCGATGCCACTCCGCATAACGAGGGCTGAGCTGAAAATCGAACTCCAGATGGAGGTGCGCCCGGTCCTTGCCGATCGCGGATCGGGTATTGGTGCTGCGGCCCATGACAGCGATGGGTTGCCCCGCCTTCACCGACGCTCCCAACTGAACCGCCGGCTCGATCCGCCCTAAATGGGCGTAGAGCGAGTGAATGCTCAAGCCATCGATGGAATGGCGGACCACAATGTAGGCACCATAGTTGGAGAGGCCGGTCTTCGTATTGATATAGACCACGGTTCCATCCGCCACACTCATCACCACATCGGTCGGTTCTCCGCGCCGATCGGTCTGCAGGCGCAGAATGTCGATGCCCTCATGAAGTTGATGGCCATCCGTGCGCACGCACCCAAAGGTGCCGCTGGACCACGGTTTTCCCACGGTCGGAGCGAAGAAGCGCGACTCGCCGCCCTTCTCGAATACGAACTGGTTGGCGGTGGGCAATCGAAACACCGCCTGCCCGTCCGAGGTAAGCGCCGAGCCCAACGCCAAAAGCAAAAGCCATCCCTGGAGGTTCATGAACTTCAGTTAGAACTTATCCTTCTTTTTCTTGATCTCAGCGATGGTGTTAAGCCCCCGGACGATGCGCTCAATCTCCTCAGCATTGGCATCGGGAGTGAACCGAAGGATTCCGTCCGGAAGCAGCTTGGTAATCTTGGGAGCAGCGAGCCATCGACGCTCCTTTTCGAACTCGCAGAAGATGGCCAGCCGACGCCCGCGATTCGCGGCGGTGTAGTTCCCCAAGGCAGTTTGGCCTAGGGTATTGAAATACAGCTCGATCTCCTTGCCGCCCGGGGTGTCGATCACCTTGGCTTCCGCCAGGAACCCCTCGGTCAGGAAAGGTTGCTTCTCCACATTGATGAGCATCGAGTTCTCTCGCAAGATGGGAACCTCCGAACTCCGGCCCGAAGTGTCCCGAGGGACCTCGAGGTGCACCCGGACGGTGCTGATCTCCTTCTTCTTGGATTTCTTCTTTTTGACCTCCTCGGTCTTCTTCACTTCATTGGTGGAGGTGGCAGCCTCTCCCACAAAAGGCAGCCAACAAATGCACAGCCCCAGGAAATAGGTATTGAATGCCTGTCGTCGTCGCTTCATATTGCAGCCGTTAACCAACCGAACCGGATTGGCAAAGTAAAGATTCTTATGGGCAAACAAAGCAATAAGGTTGAAAAGAAGCGTCGTCGGCAGAGCTATTTGAAGCGCAAGAAAGAAAAAGCCAAGGCCAAGAAGGCCTAACGCTCGCCGTTCCAGTCACTTCATCAACCACGCGGCCACCCTTTCCGGTGGCCGTTTTTACGTACCCAGGTTGTGTCCCCCACCTCGGGCGAGATCACTTAAGGGTAAGGCTTGATCTTTTGTAAGGAGTTCCGCCGTTAGGCAGGACTCCATACAAGTGAGCTACTGCCTTGAGGTGCATTGGATCGGTAAGCAGCCTCACCCGAAAATAATCACCCCCCAACTCCCGCACGACCAGGCTCACCGTTGCCAGCGGTGACTTTGTGTGCTTCAGTGATTCTATAAACATCCGAAAGTCCCTTGGTGTCATGAAGTTATTCGTTTTCACTCCTGCTCGCGTTGCGCTTGGACTGCTCTGGCTCTTAGGCTTACACCTCCATCCCGTGCGCGCCGCATCACCTCTCGTGCTCAGCGAATTCTTTGCTGCGAGTGACGGTTTGGTCCGTGACGAGGACGACGACAAAACAGACTGGATCGAGATTCATAATCCTGGGAACAGTTCCGTGAATCTGGACGGATGGTCTTTGACGGATGACCTCACCAAACCGCTTAAATGGAGGTTTCCGGCTACCAACATCGCGGGCAAAGCATTCGTGCTGGTCTACGCCTCGGGGAAGGACCGGGCGTTCCCGGGGGAACCGCTCCACACCAACTTTAAGCTCTCCAACGCCGGACAATACCTGGCCTTGATCGAACCCGACGGCACCACGGTCGCAACCGCCTACTCGCCCAGCTATCCGCAGCAAATCGACGGCGTATCCTACGGACTGCCCCAGCAGTCCAGCAGCCGCCTACTCATCGACACCGGCACAGTCGGCCGATTCCGTGTGCCATCGGATGCCAATCTGGGCGACGCGTGGCGGCAGGTCGACTTCAACGATGCCAGCTGGACGCGAGTCACCAATGCAGTCGGTTTCGAAGCCACCGCAGGGGCCTCCTTCACTCCCGTGTTCCTCGCCAGCTCCGTGGACCAGTTTAGCGGCACCCAAGGTCAAAATGGTTGGAGCTACGGATACTGGAACAAGAAGGCGGATTCCGATGGGATCTACACCGCGACCAAGGATTTCGTGCCGTTCCCCCGCTCCACCGGAGCCTTCGGACCAGCCAACTACTGGACCGGAACCCTATGGGACTGGCCGAGTGGCAATCCGCCTTGGATCGAGTTATCGGCTTCCGGTGGGCATCCCTCGGGTGACGCCAACAACGTGCATTGGGTGATCCGCCGTTACGTGAGTCCTACCAACGGAACTCTCCGGATCACCGGAACCATCGCCCACTCGGGCACCTGTGGCGATGGGGTGATCGTCCGAATTCTGGTATCCGGTCAAGCCGCCTGGTCCGAATCCCTCCAGGGAGCCAGCAGGGGCTACACCACTCTCGTCACCGTGACCAATGGAGCCCCCATCGACTTCGTGATCGATCCTGGCTCAGCCAATTCCGACGGCTGCGATGGGACGACCTTCACCGCCAAGCTCTACCGCGTGAGCAATGACACCACCGTGATAGCGGACAGCCAATCCGACTGGTCGACCGGGGGAGTCCAGGGGGAGCGCGGTTGGAGCTATGGATACTATCTTCCCGGCAGTGACACCGTCGCCGGATATCAAGCCGCTGATTTCATTCCGTTCCCCCGTTCGAATGCCGCGTGGGGCGCCGCGAATTTCTGGACCGGCGACGCCTGGGACTGGCCTAACGGCGATCCCCCGTGGGATGTGATCTTCCGCGACGTTTGGCACCCCAACGGAGTCAACAGCGGGGCCGAGCACTGGATCGTCCGCCGCTGGCTTGCGCCCCTCTCGGGAACCCTTCAAGTAGACTGGCATGTCGCAAAACAAAATCTAAATGGCACCGGAGTCACCGGCAAGGTCTACGTCAACGGCTCACAGCGCGACGCGGTGAGCATCGCGGGAAACGATTTTGCCGGCGCCAACCGGACGCTGGCGATCACCGTAACGGCCGGACAGACGGTGGATTTTGTGCTCACTCCGCTGGGAGCCGGAGGCCAGACCGATGATGGGGCGGACGGCTCCTTCTTCAATGCCACGCTGACCGCCTCCACAAGTTTAACGGGAGAATTTGTTTCGGACGTCGGCGCGGCACTGCGGAACCGAAACGCCTCCTGTTACCTCCGATTCCCGTTCACCCTCGCGAACGCGGCCGATCTGTCTACCCTGGCGCTGCAGGTCAACTACGACGATGGCTTCGTGGCCTACCTCAACGGCCAACCCATCGGCAGCCGCAACGAACCCGAAAGCCTCGATTGGAACTCGGCAGCAACCGTATCGCGTGACGATGGGTCGGTGCGCAGAACGGAACTCCTGGACCTGACCCCCTACCTAGGGCTGCTTCGGACGGGCAACAACGTGCTCGCGATCCAGGGGCTGAACGCCTCGGCCTCCGACGCTGATTTCCTCGTACGCATCGTGCTGTCCGGCCAGACAACTGGGCTCGGCGGAGCTGACGGACGCTACTTTGTTACCCCGACGCCGGCAGCGGCGAACGGATCCGGAACCCTCAATGTGGGCCCCCGCATTGAGGACGTCAGCCACACCCCATTGATCCCTCGCGAGGACGAACCCCTGTTGGTCACGGCTCGCATCCTCAGGACGGTGGATCCGGTCGGCTCGGCGCGGCTTTTCTACCGAGTCATGTACCGAACGGAAACGAATGCCGTCATGTTCGACGACGGACTTCACGGAGACGGGGTGGCCGGGGACGGGCTGTATGGCGCAACCATCCCAGCCAGCGCGTTTGGGACCGCTGAGATGATTCGCTACTACATCACCGCCACCGACACCGGAGGCGACGCCAGCCGGGAGCCCCCGTTCGAAGACCCGATCAACTCTCCACAGTATCGGGGAACCGTGGCGCAGGACCCGCGCTTCACGACTCGACTTCCGGTCCTGCAGTGGTTCGTGGCAGATGCCAATGCCCCCACCACCCCAACCGGCACACGCTGCTCCGTCTTTTTCGCAGGGCAGTTTTTGGACAACATCGGCGTCAATCTGCACGGTCAATCCAGCAGTGGATTTCCCAAGAAGAGCTTCGATTTTGACCTTAACCCGGGACACTCGCTTGAGTGGACCAACACGGCGCCGAAGGTGGACGACTTTAACCTGCTCACCACCTACCCCGACAAGGCGCACCTCCGCAACATCATTGCCTACGAAACCTTCCGTGATGCCGGCTCTCCGTATCACTTCGCTTTTCCCGTCCGCGTTCAGTTGAACGGCGCCTTCTGGGGCGATGCCCATTTCGTGGAGAACGGCGACGAGAACTATTTGAAGCGCCTGGGAATGGATGAGCGCGGAGCCCTCTACAAGATGTACAACAGCCTCGAGGCGGCGACGGGCGAGAAGAAGACCAGAAAGGAGGAAGGAACAGCCGACCTGCAGGCGCTCATCGATGGCTGTAAGCTAACAGGCACGGCGCGGGCGCAGTATCTGTTTGATAACGTCAACGTGCCGGAGGTCATCAACTACCTCGCGGCGATGATTCTGATCGGCAACACCGATTGCTGTCATAAGAATTATTACCTCTATCGGGACACCGAGATCACCGGTGAATGGCAAATGTTGCCGTGGGATGTGGATCTTAGCTTCGGTCGAGTTTGGAGCTGCGGTTCCCCTTGCCTGACCTACTGGGACGATCAGATGCATCCCGACACCCCGCTGTTCATCGGCAATGGCAACACCCTGGGCACTGCCATCTTCGGAACGCCGGAAATCCGGCAGATGTATCTCCGTCGGCTTCGCTCTCTCGCCGAAGACCTGCTGCAACCCGTGTCGACCCCCGTGGCCCAACGTAGGTACGAGACCCGGATCGATGACTTGGCGGCGCTGATTTCGCCCGAGGCGGCGCTGGACCTCACTAAATGGGGAACCTGGGGCGATGGGAGCGCTTCCTCAGCATGCTGTGTTCAAAACCTATCCGCCGCCGTCCAACTCATCAAAACCGGCTATCTCGATCCGAGGCGTCGATACCTGCTGCAAACTCTCACCACGGCGAATGGCGGGGAAATACCGGCGACTCAAACTCCCGGAGCAGCACCGAACTTCGGAGCCCTCGACTTCAATCCCAGCAGCGGCAGGCAGGCCCAGGAGTATATCGAACTCAAGAATCCGCTCAACGAAGCGATGGACCTCTCCGGCTGGCGAATGGCCGGAGCCATCCGGCATGAATTCCCGGGAGGCACGGTCATCCCGGCCGGACGGTCCCTCTACCTGACGCCGGATGCCCGGGCCTTCCGTGCCCGCGCAGCCGCCCCGCGAGGTGGGCAAGGGCTGCTCATCCAGGGCAACTACGAAGGACAACTTTCCGCCCGCGGAGAGACCCTGGAACTCTGGAACCGTTCAGGACAGTTGGTGAAGACCAACCGCTACTTGGGCAACCCGAGTGAAGCTCAAAAATATCTGAGGATCACGGAGATCATGTATCATCCGGCGCCGCCTCCGTCCGGCAAAACTCCGGCGGACGACTTTGAATACATCGAGCTGAAGAACACGGGCACAGCCCCGCTCGACCTTACCGGCATTCATTTTACCAACGGACTCCGCTTCTCTTTCAGCGGGAGCGCCGTGACTCAATTGGGAGCCGGCCAGAGAGCGCTGGTAGTCAAGAACCTGGCGGCGTTCACGAGCCGATATGGAACCGGACTTCCAATCGCTGGCGCCTACCTGGGCAACTTGAACAACAACGGAGAGCGACTGAGCCTGCACGATCGCGTGGGGGAGGTCATTCTGGATTTCGAGTATAAGGACAGTTGGGAACCGATCACGGACGGCCTGGGCTTCTCCTTGGTGGCGGTGGATCAAGCGGCCGATTATCGCGCCTGGGACTTACCGTCGCAATGGCGGGCGAGCGGACGAGTTTCTGGTTCGCCAGGAGTTGACGATCCATCCCCGCTTCAGATTCCCGCCATCCTGGTCAACGAAGCTCTGACTCACACCGATCCGCCGGACCTCGATAGCATCGAAATCCACAACCCGTTGCCAAGTTCCGTGGACATAGGTGGTTGGTACCTGAGCGATGACTTCTTTGAGCCGCGCAAGTACCGCCTTCCTCCCACCACAGTGCTCGCCGCAGGTGGCTATCGGGTTTTTGACGAGACCGATTTCAATCCGACCCCAGCCACTTCCAGCAACTTTTCACTCAGCTCGACGGGGGATGAAGTCTGGCTGTTCTCCGCGGATGTTAGTGGAAATCTCACCGGCTACTACCACGGGTTTGATTATGGGGCGGCTCAGAACGGAGTTAGCTTTGGACGACATGTCACGAGCGACGGGGATGAGCATTTCGTAGCGCAGCGCTCCCGAACCCTGGGCGCGCTCAACTCCGGCCCAACAGTGGGCCCGGTCGTGATCAGCGAGATCATGTATCATCCCGTTGATGCCGGAACAAACGACAACACGCAGCTCGAATACATCGAGCTGCAAAGCATTGTAGCCACCAATGTGGCGCTGTTCGACCTTGCCCATGTCACGAATACCTGGCGGCTACGCAACGCAGTCGAGTTCGACTTCCCAACGAACCAAGTGCTGGCCCCCAATCAGATCGTTCTCGTGGTCAGTTTCGATCCGGTGCGCGATGTGGCGGCGGCCAATGCGTTCCGCAGCTTTTACGGCCTGTCGGTTTCTACCCGCCTCGCAGGTCCCTATCAAGGCAAGCTGGACAACTCCGGAGAACGGCTGGAGCTCCGCAAGCCCGATCCGCCGAACACCAATGGCACACCGTCCGTCCTCGTGGAGGCGGTGCACTACCACGACGTCGCCCCCTGGCCCACGGCGGCCGACGGTACGGGCGCTTCCCTTCAGCGGCGTACCGCCGCTGCCTACGCCAACGATCCCACCAACTGGTTCGCAACCGGCCGAAGTCCGGGGGTGGCCAACATCATCAACGATCCGCCCCTCGTGAGCCTCACCGCCCCCACCGCTGGAAGCGTCTTCACGCAGCCCCCGAATATTGTTCTCAGGGCCACTGCTTCCGACCTCGATGATTCGGTCGCCCGAGTCGAGTTCTACGCCAGTGGCATCAAGCTGGGCGAGGACGACGCCACTCCCTACGAATACACGTGGACAGCACCCCCGGCCGGAGTGTTTCAGCTCGTGGCGTCAGCCATCGACACCAGAAACGCCTCAACCCTGTCGGCCCCAATTTCCATCACAATCGGGCAGCCTCCAGCGGTCGCCATAACCAGACCATCGGAAGGATTTCTAGCCATCGCGGGTGTCCCATTGGATCTCGAAGCCACTGCGACCGACGGCGATGGAACGGTGGCTCTCGTTCGATTCCTCGCCGACGGCCAAAGCGTTGCTGAATCACAGACGTTCCCTTTCACGGCCGAGTGGAGCAATCCCACGCCCGGGCGACATCGCCTGCTGGCGGTGGCCACCGACAACGCCGGACTCTCGCGAACCTCTTCCCCGATCAATCTGGTGGTCACACAGGGAGAACAGCGATCCTTGACCCTCATCTCTACGGGAGCGGTCTGGAGCTATTTCGATCTGGGGCAGGACTTGGGCTCCGCTTGGACCACCCGAGATTACGATCAGGCGACCTGGAAGTCCGGCCCTGCCCAACTCGGCTATGGCGATGGAGACGAAGCAACTCAAGTCGGTTTTGGCGGCCAACCCGCCAACCGGTTCATCACCACGTATTTTCGACGCGCGTTCCAAGTCACGAATGCGCCTGCCATCTCGAGGCTCTCGGTTTCCGTCCTGCGTGATGATGGGGCGGTGGTGTATCTCAACGGACAGGAAGTCTTCCGCACGGGCATGCTGGAAGCGGGCGAGATTCGCTACGACACCCTGGCCGCCATCACGGTCACAGGTGCTGACGAGACATCCGTGTTCTATAGCAAGGACCTTGACCCTAACCTGCTCGAGGAGGGCCGAAACCTGCTCGCAGTGGAGGTGCATCAGGTACGGGCGGACAGCTCGGACATCAGCTTCGACCTGGGTCTCCGTGCCGAACAATCCCTCTACGCACCATTTATAACCCGTCATCCAGTCGGCACCACCACCAACAACGGTGCTCAAGTTCGGTTGGAAGTGGCGGCGGTTGGCTCCGAGCCACTCAGCTATCGATGGCGCCACGACGGCTCCTTCCTCACGGGGGCGACCGCTCCGCTGCTGATCCTGGACAATCTCCAGCTCACCGACGCCGGGGACTATGTGGTGGTGGTGAGCAACTCAGTCGGAACGGCCAGCAGTAGCCCGGCATCGCTCATCGTCTTGAGCAGCGATTCCGATGGAGATGGCATGCTCAACGATTGGGAGATCCGCTACGGACTCAACCCCACTCTGAACGATGCCGACCTCGACACGGATGGCGACGGGCTCAGCAACCTTCAGGAGTTCCAGAGCGGGACTGAGCCGAACAATCCGGCGAGCGCGTTAAAGATCTTGCGCATCGGCCTGGAGTCCGGGCGACGCCAGATCGTTTTTGAGGCGATGTCAGACCGCAGTTACTCCCTATTGGTCCGTTCAGCCCTCCCTGGAACGTCCTGGATAAAGCTCCAGGACATCGCGGCCAAACCCGGCGTCCGGACCATCACCCTGGAAGACTCCACCACGGAACAAGTCAGGTTCTACCGGTTAGTGACTCCCGCGCAGTGAGGGAAAGGGAAGGCCGGGACTAATTCCCAGGAAGAGTTTGGCTTAACCGGAACACGCGGAGCACACGAAGCCGGAGGGGATTCTGAAGAAAATGGCCGTCAGTCGGACCGGCCCTTTCACGTCCCCCCTCAGATCCGTGTGGTCCGCGTGTTCCGTGGGCAATATCTCTCCGCTTTGGCTGCGACCAACTAACTGTCCTTCGTCCAACGATCGAGGCTTGAAGTGAACGCGGGGGGGGGCGGCAGTCAGCGAAGGAAAAGCGGTGTCGTGCCCTTAGCATTACCCACAAGTTCAGATGATCTTAGACCTCTATCCCAACGGGATAGCGCCTCAAAGCCCAGACATCTGAGTTACTCCGGCAAGGGTTTTTAGTTTTTTTGTTCACCGGAAAGTGAGTTCGATTGGAGCGTTGGCGCCGATGTTTTTGGCCCACGCTTTTTCAAGA
>JAEUHE010000090.1 GCA_016793885.1 Verrucomicrobiales bacterium | reverse complement strand
CGCAACCCACGATGGGGTTGTGAATTCTATGGGTTTTTCCCAGGGTAGCTCGTTCCTCGCAACCCTGGGCTTTGAGGCGCTATCCCGTTGGGATAGAGGTCCAAGATCTTCTGAACTTGTGGGTAATGCTTAGGGCACGACACCGCTTTTCGACGGAGAGAAAGTTGAACCGCAATGGACGCAATGGACGCGATGTCTGCAGAGGAAAGAGGAATTCAGTATTTGCCCTTCCTCCGATTCCACATCGCGTCCTTTGCGTCCATTGCGGTTTAAAAACTCGGGCCCCTTTTCGTTCGTTTTGCGCGAGATCCTCATGCCGTGGCGAGCCTCCGAGTAAGTATTCTGTTTCTCAATCCGTGGGATCCGTGCAATCCGTGGTTCAACAACTTCCTAGACTCCACCCAAAATCTGCGCAGTTCACAAATCCTAACCCATCGCGTATGATGTCAGGCATGCTGCGCTTCGGTTCTCTGGAACTGAAATCCAATCTCTTTTTGTCGCCACTGGCAGGTTACACCAACCTGCCCTTCAGGCGTACCCTGCGCGAACTCGGCGGGCTCGATCTGGCGACCACCGACCTCGTGAACGCCCGCTCCTTGGTCGAGAGGAATCCCAAGGCACTCAAACTCATCGAGACCTGCCCGGAGGACCGCCCCCTCGCCGTCCAGCTCTTCGGATCAGTGCCCGAGGAGATGCGCGACGCGGCAATCTACCTGGAATCGATCGGTATCTCCTCCGTGGACATCAACATGGGCTGCCCCGTCCGCAAAGTCTGCCGGGTCGGCGGAGGGTCGGCCATGATGACCGAACTGGACAAGACCAGCGCGCTGGTCAAAGGCATGGTAAATGCAGTTCGAATTCCAGTGACCGCCAAGATGCGACTCGGCTGGGATGATGACAACCTCACCGCCCCCGACCTAGCCCGCGCTCTCGAGGACGTGGGGGTCGCCGCCATCTTTGTCCATGGACGAACTCGTGAGCAAGGGTTCAGCGGGACGGTCAAACTGGCCGGTATTCGAGCCGTGGTTCAGGCGGTCAAACGTATACCGATCATTGGGAACGGCGATGTGACCACCCCCCAAGCCGCGAAGTTGATGCTCGAGGAAACCGGTTGTGCAGGTGTGAGCATCGGCCGCGGAGCGTTCTACAATCCTTGGATCTTCCTGCATACCCGGCAGCTTCTCGATCAAGGAATCATCCCCCCTGAAGCCGCCTTCGAGGAACGGGTGCGCGTGATGTGCCGGCACCTCGATCTGATGGTGGAGGTGTTCGGCGAGGAGCATGGTTGCCGGATGTTCCGCAAAGTGGCCCCTTGGTATTCCAAGCGCTTTGGACCCGTTAGCGAGTTCAATAAACGCGTGGTGCAGCTGCGTTCCCGCGAAGAGTTCAATGAGATTCTGTCAGCCTACGTCACGTGGCGTCAGCAATTCTTGGACTCAGACGGCCAGCTTAAGCCGCAATACCAGCCATCCAAGATGATCCCCTCCTTCATGCGGGAGCCCGAAGTCACCCAGCGCGAACACATTCCAGTGCCCAAGGGGCCCGTGGATGTTTGGTGAACCCCTTCACAGTTTCCTCACCACCGTGTTCCTCTGCGCCCATTCGGGGTTGGGATTGGGATAGTCCAAAGTGTAATGCAGTCCACGGCTCTCCGGACGCATCATCGCGCACGCGATGATGATCTCAGCCACGGTGGCGATGTTCCGCAATTCCAGGAGATCAGCCGTCACAATGAAATCCCAGTAGTATGCCTGAATCTCCTCTTGCAGGTTTGCAATTCGCTTCTGAGCGCGTTCGAGACGCTTCTGGGTTCGAACGATTCCGACGTAGTCCCACATCAACCGCCGGATCTCGTCCCAGTTATGCGACACCACCACTAGTTCGTCGGCGTTCGCCGCATTCCCAGATTCCCAGGGCTGCAAGGCGATGTCGCTCGGAGGCTGCGGAGCCTGGGTCATTTTCTGAGCGGCCCGATGCGCGCAGACCAGGGCCTCGAGCAAGGAGTTGCTGGCCAGCCGATTGGCACCATGCAAGCCCGTGCAAGCCACCTCTCCAACCGCATAAAGCCCCTGGATCTCTGTCTCGCCGTCCACATTGGTGACAACTCCACCGCATTGATAATGCGCCGCGGGGACCACCGGGATGGGCTCCTTGGTAATATCGATGCCAAAGCCCAGACAGGTCTTATAGATGTTCGGAAATCGATCCATGATGAACGGTGCCGGCTTGTGGGTGATATCCAAAAGCACGTGATCCGCACCGCTGCGCTTCATTTCGCTATCGATCGCTCGCGCCACCACATCCCGCGGCGCCAGCGAGGCAAGGTGATGATAACGGTCCATGAAGGGGACCCCGCCAACCGTCCTTAGGACTCCGCCCTCGCCGCGCACGGCCTCGGTGATCAAAAACGACTTGGCTCGAGGGTGGTACAGACAAGTCGGGTGGAACTGGATGAACTCCATGTTGGCCACCTGGGCTCCGGCGCGATAAGCCATCGCCACCCCGTCGCCCGTGGCGATGTCCGGGTTGGTGGTATAAAGGTACACCTTGCCGCACCCGCCCGTCGCCAGGACAATCGACGGCGCCGAGAATGTCACAACCTCGCCGGTAGGACTGCACAGGGCGTACACTCCCACACAGCGATTCTCTCCCGGGTGACCCAATTTTCGACTGGTGATCAAATCGATGGCCACGTGGTTCTCAAAGACCTGGATATTTGGCTGCTGGGCAACTGCGTTGAGGAGCGCTCGCTCGACCTCGCGGCCGGTGACGTCCTTGGCATGCAGAATCCGTCGGCGGGAATGCCCGCCCTCTCGGCCCAAATCCAGCTCAATCTCTCCGGGAAACTCGGCACTTTCCCGCTCCGAAAATTTCATTCCCAACTCGATCAGCTCCGTGATGCGCGCCGGGCCCTCCTCAACAATCACCCTCACCACCGACTCCTTGCAAAGACCTGCCCCCGCGACCAGCGTGTCGCGGATGTGCATCTCAAACGAATCCTCCTTGCTGGTGACGGCCGCAATACCTCCCTGGGCGTAGTTCGTGTTCGATTCGGCCTTATGCTTCTTGGTGATGATTGCAACCCGGCCATGCCGCGCGACCTTCAAGGCCAGGCAAAGGCCGGCGATTCCGCTGCCCAACACCAGGTAGTCAAACCGTCGGATGTCTGATGGGTTCATTCTGTTCAAAGCAACGCGTTGTCGATCAGCCGAGTCTTCCCAAAAAATACGGCCAGCGCCAGGTGGGTACCCCCGCTCACCTGCTTCACAGGCTGGAAACTGCGGGGGTCAAAAAATGCGATGTAATCCACCCGCGCCTCCGGCGCCCGATCTATCAGACGCTTCAACTTAGCCGTCAAGACCGCGGCCGAAAGGGGACGAACGCTCGCCCTCACCAACTGTCGGGCTAAATTCAACGCCTGACTCAAACAAACGGCCTGACTTCGTTGCGATGGCGTAAGATAGGCGTTCCGCGAACTCATGGCGAGACCGTCGCGCTCCCGACGCGTTGGTGCCACCACCACGCGCACCGGGAAATTGAGGTCCTTCGCCATCCTCTGAATTATCGACGCCTGCTGGCAATCCTTCTGTCCGAAAACGGCCACCTCGGGTAAAACTAGGTTAAAGAGCTTGGCGACCACCGTGGTAACCCCTCGGAAATGGGTCGGCCGGGAAGCTCCTTCCATACCTACACTAAGGGCTACCTCGGTCACATAGGTGGAAAAGAGCCCTTCGGAGCGGCCCGGATACATTTCGGAGTCCTGGGGATAAAACACCACGTCCACCCCTGCTTCCCGACACAGCCGCCGATCACGTCGAAAATCACGAGGGTAACGACTCAGATCCTCGGTGGGTCCAAACTGAGTGGGGTTGACATAAATGCTCACTACCAGCAATCCCTGCGGACCTATCCGCTTTCGAGCATCCTTCATCAGGGCCACATGCCCTTCGTGCAGATAACCCATGGTAGGGACAAATCCGATCCGAATCCCCCGCCCGCGGGCCTGGAGGGCCAACTTCTGCATGCCGCGGGCTGTTCTGACGATTTTCACGTGCCTCATTTACCCGGCGAACCAGATCAAGAACAGAGAAAAGAGGCCGATGACCTTCTCGGACAGGGAGTTTGGCCTCCCTGCCCCGTCTTTGGCGGACTTCTTCAGAATTAGAAGTTGCTTCTGGGTTTAGGGTTGTGGCTTGATGCCTTTCAAGAAAATCAAGCCGTTCGCTGGTGTTCTTGTGATTTTGAAGTAATATCTTCGGTGCGCATGGTCTCCTCTAACCGAGAACGTGTCCGAGTAATGTACTCTGGCAAGGTCCAGGGTGTGGGCTTTCGCTATACCGCGAAAAGCGTCGCCCAGGGATTCGAAGTGACCGGAGAAGTGCGCAATCTGGCTGATGGCCGGGTAGAATTGGTCGCCGAAGGACATCGTACCGAGCTGCAAGATTTTATGCAGGCAATACGAGATTCTGGGTTAGGGCCCTGCATTCGCACGGAGGATGCCCGCTGGGAGGCGGCCGGGGCAGTTTTTAAGGGTTTTGAGATCGTTCGCTAAGCGAAGACAAGATGAAGTACGCGGTCATTGCTGATATTCATTCAAACCTAGAGGCTTTGGAAGTCGTGTTGGCTGATGCCAAAGCTCAACAGTGCACGCACTATTGCTGCATCGGGGACGTGGTCGGCTATGGAGCCAATCCTCGAGAATGCTTGGAAATTGTGCGCAGCATGGGCATGCCATGCGTCAAGGGGAACCACGACGAATATTGCTCCATGGATGAAACCCTCGAAGGCTTCAATCCCCATGCAGCAGAGGCAGTTCAGTGGACTCGCCAACAGCTAAGCCCAGAGGATCGCCAATGGTTGCGCGACCTCAAGTACGTTCGCTTGGTCGCCAGCTTCTCCATGGTCCACGCCACCCTGGATGTCCCTCAACGCTGGGGCTATGTGTTCGATAAACTCGCGGCGGCCGCCAGCTTCACCTACCAAAACACCGGGGTCTGCTTCTTCGGCCATACGCATGTGCCAGTCGCCTTTATCCGCGATAGCATGGTGCGCGGTGGCACTTACTCGAAATTCAAGGTCGAGCCGGGTCGGAAATATTTTGTCAATGTCGGTAGCGTCGGCCAACCACGCGACCTGAACCCCAAGGCCGCTTACGTGGTTTACGATCTGGATGAGCAAACGATCGAGCTTCGACGCTTGGATTACGATATCGCCAAAGCGCAGCAGAAAATCCTCGATGCCGGATTGCCACCCCGCTTGGCCGAACGCCTGGCTCACGGGAAATAGCCTCGCGATGGTTGGCCTCTCGATTTCCTGCTTGGCCACCGACTACCTGGCAGGGAAACTGGGCTAACTTTGAGCATCGATCCCTCTAGTCCACAGAAGATTCTCATCCTGAAGCCCAGCTCGCTCGGAGATGTTCTCCAGGCCATGCCGGTACTTCGATTGCTCCGTCTTCAGTTTCCCGCAGCCGCCATCGATTGGTGGGTCGATACCGCTTCCCTCCCTCTGCTTCAGGGAGATCCAGACCTCCGTCAAGCAATCCCCTTCGAGCGAAAAGAGCTGGGAAGGTGGCGCGGCATTCGGCGATTCGCACATTCATTGCTCGCCATGAGGCGCGAGCGCTATGACTGGGTCATCGATCTCCAGGGCTTGGCGCGCAGCGCACTGGTGGGCTGGTTCGCCAATGGCGGCCTGACTATCGGTGTCGCCGACCCCCGCGAAGGGGGCTCCGCCCTCTACGACATCGCCGTACCACGCCCCAGCCCGCACTGCCATGCGGTGGAATGGTACCTCAAGGTGCTCGAGGTGCTGAACGTGCCGGTACATGATAGGTTTATCTGGCTTCCGCCGAGACCTCAGCTTACCGAAACGCTCAGAAACCGATGGCCGATCCAGGAACGAAAATGGGTCTGTGTCCAGCCGGGCGCTCGCTGGTGGAATAAACGCTGGCCTATCGAACATTTCGAAGCAGTCATCCGTGAGCTCAGTCAACGACGTCCCGAGCTCGGGTTCGCGATCCTCGGCGGCGCAAGCGATGCGAACCTCGGCGCACGACTGGCCGAAGTAGCGCCCCAACAGACGATCGATCTCACCGGTCGAACAACGCTTCCAGAGATGATCGAATGGCTGCGCTCCTCGGCAGTCATGCTGACCAACGACACCGGTCCGATGCATGCCGCGGCTGCCATGCGCCTGCCGGTGGTGGGCCTCTTCGGCCCGACCGACCCCCGCCGCACCGGACCCTATGGCCAGCAAGCGGACAGCCTTCGCATTTCACTGCCCTGCTCGCCATGCCTGAAACAGCGCTGTTCGCATCCGAGGCAAATGGAATGCCTTCAGGCCTTGACCCCAGACCGCGTGGTGGCCCGCATTGAATTCCACCTAGGGTGAATAGCCGCGTCCCCGAGTCCGTCGCTATAAGCATCGGGGAGAAGCTTCGCCGAAGGCCATCCTTCCCTCTCCGGCGCAATATGGTAGTCTTTGGACATGAAAGCATTTGTGCTCACCTGGTTGGTTGTTTGCTCGATGGCTCTGCGGTCTCAATCGCAGATCAGCGTGGAGATCCAATTGGACCAGCGACAGTTTCTTAGGAACGAGTCCCTGCCGGTCAAGGTGCGACTGCTCAACCGCTCCGGCCAGGCAGTCAAGTTGGGCGAAGTCCCGGACTGGCTCAGCTTTTCGGTAGAGACGCGCGATGGCAAACCTGTCAACCCGGTCGAGCCCATTCTTGCCGGAGGCAACTTCGACTTGGAATCGGCCGAAAGCGTTACCAAGCAGCTTGATTTGGCATCGGGCTACGACTTTAGCCAGCCCGGAAGCTACCGCGTCACGGCCCTGGTTCGATTTCCTAAACTCAACTTCTCCGCCACCAGCTCAACTCAGCCGTTTGATATCGTGCGCGGTAGCCAGATCTGGCAGGAAGTCTGCGGAATTCCGGTAACCAACGGTCCACCTCGATGGATCACTTACTCCCTGATCCAGGCGAATCATGTCAAGCAGCTCAAGCTCTACGTGCGAGTCGCCGAAGAGCCAGAAGGAGGTTTTGTCAGGGTGCTGCCTCTCGGCCAGGTGGTCGCCTTCGCCAAGCCAGAGCAGATGATCGACCGCTCAAGCGCGCTCCACATCCTCTACCAAACCGGCCCGCGATCCTTCGAATACTGCGAGGTGGCTCCCACCGGCCTGCTCACTCAACGTACCGGTTACACGCTCACCCCCTATCGCCCCCGACTGGCCATGGACGACTCCGGAAAAATCACCGTCAAGGGAGGCGTCTCCCAGGCGAAGCCCGCTTGGATGACCAACGTGCCGCCGTCCATCAAAGCAACCAACTCGGTTCCAACCAAACCTGCAAAATAACCAAGCTCCCTAGCCGTGTGATGTCCACTCACTTCGCGCTGCATCCGTCCGCCGGGTCACTGTCATGATTGCGCAGTCTCCTTGTCTGTTCTTAAGCCTGCTCCTATGGGGCAGCCTGGCACTCTCCACGGCCATCGCCGAGGATGTCCAGCTGCAGCTCAAGAACGGTGACCGCGTTTCAGGCGCCTGGCTCGGAGAATCGGAAGGCAGGATCCGAGTGCAGCATCCCGTACTGGGCACCCTCAGCATCCCCGCCACTGAGATCGCTTCGCGAGTCACCAATACAGCGCCCCGTTCCACCGCGCCGCCAGTCCCGGTCGTGGCGGCCAAACCGACTCCTCCGCCCAAACCGCCCATAACACCCGCGCCTAAACACTGGAATTTCGATCTCCAAGCAGGCTTGGATCTCGGATTCGGGGTCACCGACCGACAGCTCTATAACGCCAGAGCTCGCGCGCTCTATTCCAAAAACCGCCTGCGCAACACCGCCGACTACATGTTCACCTTCGGTGAAGTGGATGGGAAATCTTCGGCCAATCGCATGGATGCCTCGATGAAGACCGACTACGAAATCGGCAGCCAGCTATTCCTCTATGACCTCGGCGGCGCAGGCTATGATGCTGTCCGATTGATCGACCTCCGCTACGAAGTCGGCCCGGGCATCGGCTACCACGCAGTCCGCATGGATCGATTCAAACTCAATCTGGAGATCGGAGCCAACTACCAGGTGCACGAGTTTCAGGATGGAAAAAGGTCCGACTCCTTCTTCTACCGAATCGCTGAGGATGCCGCCTGGAGGATAACCCCCAAGCTCAGTGTGGATCAAAAGCTGGAAGTGTTTCCGGGCATATCCGACCTGAGCAAATTCCGGATTCGCTTCGAGGGCAACCTTCGCTACGCACTTCGAAATAACCTCTACTTGAACCTGACCGCGCTCGACACGTACGACAATCAGCCTGCATCCACCGTCTCGAACAACGATCTGCAGCTCCGCTCCTCCATCGGTCTGAAATTCTAATGGCTTACTACCTCACGGCCATCGGCCGTGTAGGACCAGGCTTGCCTGATGAACTAAGCATCAGGATCTTCCCCACCACTGCCTGAAGATCCGGCAGAACGAAATCGTGATGCACCGGCCCTACCCAGGGCGACTTCACCAGCAGCGAGGTGCAACCAGCGGTGCGCGCCGATTCCGCGTCCTGCCACTTATCGCTCACCACAAAGGAGTGATCGAGATCCAAATGCCACTTGAACGCCGCCTCGATCAGCAGCCCGGGCTTGGGCTTGCGACACGGACACCGATCATGCTCGTCGTGGGGACATAGCATCAGGTCATCCAGAGGATAATACCTCCGCAACACATCATGCATCCGGTCGAGTTCACGACGTGACAGCGTACCGCGTGAGACCCCCGGCTGATTCGTCGTCGCCACTAGCACAAAGCCCGCGCTCTTTAGACGCTGCAACGGCTCGAGCGCCTCCGGGATGACTTTAAACTCCTCGATCGAGACTGGGCTGATCTGATGTTTCGGCCCCACCCTCACCTGGTTGAGAATGGCATCCCGTTCAATGAATACTGCGGTTTTCATACTTCGAATTGCCGCACACGCCTCCCGCAGTGACGATCCCGGATCGGCTGCAAGGTTGCTTGGATTATGCGTGGGATAATTTATCCCGCATTTGAGGAAGCGCCACCTCGATTTGCGTTTGCAGCGAAAAAGTTGCAAACGGCCCGAGTTGGCATGGAGGCGGGTATTCTTACGGTGGGCAAGCCCGGGGATTTGCCGGTCTCACTCGGGGCGTTCACTCGGGGCGTTGCGCCACCTTGGCAGGCTTCTTTTCGGAAGCCGGATCAGGAACCACCGTCTTGAACGTGCTATAGGCTCCCAGCCCCTTGAGCAAATCAACGGCGCGATCCAGCTGCACATCGTGAGCATTCAAAATCCGCTCACGTTCCGAAAGCGGCAGATCCTTCAAAGCACCGGGCACACGCTTGCGATACACATCCTGCTCCTCCTGATCGGACATCGGGACCACAATGTCCGGGGAAATACCCTTCTCATGGATCACCTTGTGGCTCGGCGTGAAATACTTGGCCGTAGTCAGCCGGAGCGCCGATCCGTCCTGAAGCTGCAGAATGCTCTGAACACTTCCTTTGCCAAAGGTTTGCTCACCCAAAATGACCGCCCGACACAAGCCCTTCGCGGCCGCGTCTTGCAAACACCCAGACACGATCTCCGATGCGCTGGCGCTTCCGCCGTTCACCAAAACCACTACCGGCAGTTCCCCATACTTCTCGCCACCTCGCGCGCGATACTCGCTCTTTTGCTTGCCCTCGCGTCCTTCCGTGGTGACGACCAACTCTCCACGCGGCAGGAATTTCTCGCAGACCTCGACCGCCTGATCCAGCAGCCCCCCAGGATTGCCGCGTAGATCCATGACCAACCCCTTCATCCCTCGATCCTTGAGCTTCTTCAAAGCATCTCCCAATTCCTCGGCCGTATGTTCGCCAAACTGGGTCAACCGCACATATCCGATGCCGTGATCGAGAATCGGAAACTCCCGCTTGCCATTCAAATCCTTGACCGTGTCGACTTTGATGACCGCTCGAGTGAGCCGGAAATCCCGAGTATCCTCTCCCGGAGGACGAATGATAGTCAGGGTTACTTCGGTTCCAGGTTCGCCCCGCAAAAGCTTCACCGCCTCCGGAAACGTCATCCGCTCGGTGGATCTCCCGTCGATCTTCACAATCCGGTCCTCGGACAGGATCCCCGCCTTAAACCCAGGAGTGTCCTCAATCGGGCTGTCCACCGTGAGATAGTCGCCCCGCTTGGAAACCGCTATCCCCACGCCGCCAAACTCACCCGAGGTATCATTCTTCAGGTCCTGATACTTCGATTGATCCATGAATTCGCTGTGAGGATCCAACGTCCCCAACATCCCCTTGAGGGCGGCCTGAACCAGGTCGCGATAGGAAATCTTGGTGTTGTCCACGTACTCAGAGCGAATGCGCTCCATGACGGTGGTGAACAGCTTCAGGCTGGAATAGGCGTCGTCGGAATCGTTCGCCTGAGAGGCGTGAAGATAAAGCTGAGCCCCAACCAGCACGTTTAAGCCCAGCAGGACGACCAAGGTACCGTAAAGCAGCCGGCGTTTCATAGTTGCAGAACTGGAGGGCACGGGCCTCGCCGAACCCGGCTCAAGTTAGAAGCCGGGACGCCAGTTTGCAAGGACCGGTTGGACGGCCTCGAGCCGGTCAAACTGGTACCCACCGGACGAGAATCCTGCTGTAGAGCGCGCTTGGGCTGAGTGATCCCTCAAAAATCGTAGTCACAGGCTCCTACCAGGCTTGAAGGGAAGGTGGGGTCTAATTCCAAGGAAGAGTTTGGGCCCACGCGGAGCACACGGAGTCGGAGGGGATTTTGAAGAACATTACCGTCAGTCGGCCCGCCCCTTCTGAGTCTTCACAGGAAAAAATCTAGCGGCCTGTCGCGACGTGTCCTACGTCATTCTTGAGCAGAAATGAGGTTCAAACCCGGACTCACGTCCGGTCGGGACAAGTCCGACAGGCTGCTGGCCCCGAATCAGCCGTTTTAGGCTTTGCCCTGGCCCCCTCGGATTTCTAAGATCCACGCGTGGATCATTCTGGACGCGCATTCAAACTAGCCCTCAGCAGGATTCTGTGGGGGCTCGTAGCTGTCCTAGCTCTCCTATCCGCCGGTGTGGTGGCCATCTTTCTCGGCCACTTGATCGCCGCGGTATCCTGGGGCCTGATCGGCCTGTGGATCGCCTCCGCCCTGCTCATTCTCTTCCTCCACCGCGACCCGCACCCCATAGCTCCTCTGGGGCTTCCCAAAGCCGTGGTCGCTCCCTCCCACGGCCGAATCGCCGAGATTACCCAGACGTCCGAACCCGGCCTCATGCCGGGCGACTGCCAGCGGATCTCCATTCACTTGGGCTGGCGCGAGGTTCACGTGGGGAAAAGTCCGGTCGACGGGGTCATCACCAGCTGTCTGGAGCTGTCAGCCGCCCCAGGCTCGTCGAGCCGAGCCACCGGTAGCCACTTGCAGATCGCCATCGCCCCGCGCGAAGCCCCCCGGGAAACGATCGCTCTTCGCTACATCGCCGGACGCTATCCTCGGAAATGCCTCTCCTGGTCCCGCACCGGCGATATCGTGGAACGAAGCCAAAGCCTCGGAATGATGCAATTCGGCTCGCGTTGTGAACTATTCCTGCCACTCTCCGCCGAGGTGCAGGTCAGACCCGGCGACCCCATTCGCGGGGGAGAGACCATTGTGGCCTGCTTTGCCTAAGGATGGAAATGTCCGACGCCCATAATCCAATCAAGCCTGGAGAGCCGCCTGAGAACCGGCTAAGGATTTATTTTTTGCCGAACCTGATGACCGCCGGCAATTTGTTCTGCGGCTTCATCGCGCTGACCAAGATCGTCGAGGCCGATCTCAGCTCCGAGGATTTCTCGGCCATCAACGTCGCCCTATTTTTCATCCTCCTGGCCTGCATCTTTGACCTGCTCGATGGCCGGGTCGCCCGCATGGGGGGGCAAGAAAGCCCCTTCGGACGAGAGTTTGACTCGCTGGCGGATATCATCTCCTTCGGCGTCGCCCCCGCCTTCCTAGTCCACCGAATCGTCCTTCGGGACTTGTTTGGCGCGCATCAAGAAATCGGCTGGTTTATCGCCAGCATCTACCTGATCTGCGGTGCCTTCCGACTGGCTCGCTTCAATTGCCTGGCCACCATGAGCGGTGGCGGTGGCGGCAAGGACTTCCTAGGCTTCCCCATCCCGGCTGCCGCGGGCTTGGTGGCTTCGCTCACCCTGCTCCTCATCTACTTCGAGGAGCAGAACTTCAAGAAGGGCTACCTCCGCTACATCCTGCCAGCTCTGCTGCTCTTCTTATCCGCGATGATGGTCAGCCGGGTCCGCTACCCAAGCTTTAAGAAACTCGATTTCCGTTCGCAACGAACCTTCGCCAAAACGTTGCTGTTCATTCTCATCATGGGGGCCGTGCTCATCTTCCAGCTCAAGCTTCTTCGCTTCCTGCTTCCCCTCGCGTTCACCGCCTACCTGCTCTATGGTTTCATCCGACCACGCATTTCCCGGGAAATGCGACGCGAGATCGAGGATGAAGAGGACGACGATGACGAAAGCCCAAGCACTGCCAAGCCGCCTGAATGAACTTGCCCGAACTTTTGCCTGACGTGCCCATGGCAGCGTTGACGGGATTCATCAGCGGCGTGCTGCTCTGCATCCCCGTCGGCCCGATCAACCTGACCATCATCAACGAAGGGGCTCGACGGGGTTTCGCCTGGGCCTCCCTCATCGGCCTGGGCGCCGTCGTGATGGAATCCATCTACTGCGCGCTCGCCTTCACCGGATTCGCCTCATTCTTCCAACGAGGGCTCGTCAAGGCCACCATGGAACTGGTGAGCTTCGTCTTCATGCTCTGGCTAGGTCTCAAGTTCCTGCTCGCCAAGTCCATTGAGGCCACGAACCGGGTCGAAGAAAAGATTGAGCGACGCCTGCAGCCGCACACCGCCTTCATGATTGGCTTCGTGCGCGTCATGGGGAACCCCGGGGTGCTCCTGGGCTGGATCATCATGGCGGCCTACTTCATCTCCCGCGAGTGGGTGGCTCCCACCACTCAAAGCAAGCTAGCGTGCGTCGCCGGGGTTGCCGTAGGCGTCGGAGCCTGGTTTCTGATGCTCAGCTACTGGGTGTCCTTCCGAAAGCAGAAGTTCACTGAAAAGGCTCTGCTCCGCCTGGAAAAAGGGTCCGGCATCATCCTCCTGATCGCCGCCGTCTATCACGGCGGCCACATCATCTGGCAGATGACCCAAAGCCACCTGGCGAAGTGACCAAACTCTCCTCAAACCAGGCGTGACGCACCACCGTCCGCTCGTCACTCGTGAACAACACGTGGATTCGACCATCCTGAGTTTGCACCACGGTCGGATACCCAAAATCTCCCGGCCCTGACGCGATGTTCTTTCGATGAGGAAAGGTCCTACCGCCGTCGGTGCTGATCGCGGCCGTCAATGGCGTTCGATCGTTCATGCTGTCGTTGTACACCAGGATCAGATGGCCATTCCTCAGCTTATAGAAGTCCACCGCGGCGTTGGGATTGGGAAACTCCGTGTCCTGGCCGTCCGACCAGGTCTTGCCGCCGTCGACTGACTCGGTCCGAACAATGTACCCGTCCTTCCGGGGCTCGTAGTCCCCGCCGCGACGGCAATACGCCACCAAATGTTGATCCGTCAATTGCACGACAGCGGGCTGAAGGTTGCCCAGGCGAGAACGCACCCGATTCGACTCCGTCCAGCTCCGCTTCCGAGGATCATAGTGAAGAAACAGGGAGGACGTCGTCGGAGCGCTGAACTCAGTGTTGTGCCCCGTTTCGTGATAAATCGGAAGCAGGTAATTCCCGTTCATCAGGGCAATCGGCCGGCTGCGGACCATGGTCCCCTCCTCGAAGGTCACCGGAAACGCATCCGACCAGGTCTTGGCCCCGTCCCGCGACACCTTCGCCATGATTCGCGATGTCGACCAGGTCTCACCATGCCGCATCACATAGTAGAGCCAGACCAAGCCGTCGGGCGCCTGCCAAACCACACCATTGCCCAAAGAACCCACCGGATGCTCGGCAATTTTAACAGGTCGACTCCAACGGGTGCTCCCCTTCTTGCAACGGGAACCATACACCGCGGTATGATCCGCATACTCTCCGCCGCCGCCATAATAAACCAGGTAGAGATCCCCGTTCTTCAACTCATCGAACGAGGCCGGATGCTTGTATTTGCCCGTCGGAATCTCGGGACCGAACAGACGCTGAACGTGCAGATCAGCTGCCGTAGCGCTCTCCAGCCCCAGGAAGCCGCCCAACAGGGCCACGACAGCCAGCCGACGCCGAAAGGAATCAAACCACGAGACGATGTTCATGATCGTTTAGAGGAGGTAAATACCGAGGGAGCATTTTGAACCGCCTTCTGCACTGCCGCGATCAATCCGTCAATGTTGTGAGGCTTGGCCTCAACATCCGGCTGTAGCCCGAGCGCGACGATGGCCTTCGTAGTCTCCGGACCGATGGAGGCAATGCGGACCTGAGGCCACTTGGCCTTGGTGGCGATCAAATCGAACCGGGCGTGGAAGTTCTCTACCGTGGAGGCGCTGCTGAAGGTGATCCAGTCCGCCCCCTCCTCCTGAAAACGCGCCGCACAGCCCGTCACGTCCTCTGTCTCCGGAACGGTTTTGTAGCAGGCTACGTCATCAACAATCGCACCCAGACCGCTCAATTCCTTCGGAAGATCGGGATTCGCCACCTGAGCGCGCAACAACAGGATGTTGACGTTCTCGATGGTCTGCTCGCCCTGGAATGCCGCCGCAATTTGGCTGCTCACGTATTCCGCCGGCATGAGATCCACCTGCAGATGAAGCTCCTGGAGTTTGGCCGCCGTCGCGGGACCCACCGCCGCGATTCGACAGCCCCCCAAATCTCGCAGATCCTTGAACGACTTGAAAAAGGCGTCGAAGAAAGTCGTCACGCCGTTGGGACTGGTAAACACGAGCCACTCGTAAGTGTTCAATCCCAGAATCGCATCCACCAGCGCCAGCTGATCGTCCGGAGGAGCCAGCTTGATGGTCGGAATCTCTAGCACGTCCGCGCCCAGACCGCGCAATCGCCGCGACACTTCACTGGCCTGTTCCCGAGTCCGGGTCACTACAATGCGCTCCCGGAACAAGGGACGCTTCTGGAACCAGTCCAGCTGCTCGTGCAAGGATACCACCCCTCCAATAATCGTCACGGCCGGCGCGCTAAAGCCGGCCTTCTCCACCCGATCAGCAATCGTCGCCAAGGTGCCAAACAAGGTCTCCTGTCTCGTGGTCGTCCCCCACCGTATCATGCCCACCGGAGTCTCGGGCGACATGCCATGGCTGACCAACTGGCTGGCCAAAATGCGAATCCGCTCGACACCCATCAGGATTACCTTGGTGCCCGGACTCTTCGCGAGCCACGCCAAATCAAGGGCGGTTCCCTCCTTCGTGGGATCTTCATGACCCGTGAACACCGTGAAACTCGAACAATGATCCCGATGCGTGAGCGGAATGCCCGCATAGTTGGGCGCCGCCACGACCGATGAGATTCCTGGCACAACTTCGAAGGGCACTCCTTCCGCGACCAACTCCTGGGCCTCCTCGCCTCCACGGCCAAAAACGTAAGGATCGCCCCCCTTGAGTCGAACCACGGTCTTTCCCTCCTTGGCCTTCTTCACCAGCAGCTGATTGAGCTGGTCTTGAGGAATCGCGTGGTCGCGCGACCGCTTGCCGCCATAAATGATCTCCGCCCCTTTCGGAGCCAGCTGCAGGAGCTGCTGATTCACGAGAGCGTCATAGACAACCACATCCGCAAAACTCAAGAGTTCCGCGCCGCGACGGGTCAGCAGCCCAGGATCGCCAGGACCTGCGCCCACTAAATAAACTGTGCCACAAGATGCCATGTGTCAGAGAAGTTAGGCAATCCGCGGTGCCGAGGCAATGGCGGCCAGAATTCTTTCGGCCGCTGCCCTCGGGTCGGGCGCCGCATAAATCGGCCGCCCAATCACCAGCCAGGTTGCGCCGGCCTCCATCGCCTCCGGGGCGCTCAAGGTGCGCTTCTGGTCGCCCGCCGCATCGCCAGGTCCGCGAATGCCGGGAGTGACCAACTGCGTCGCTTCGGGGAGAATCTGCCGTAGCATCGCCAGTTCGAGGGGGGAGCAAACAAATCCGCGCAGTCCGGCCTGGGCGCCCAATCCGGCCAATCGCTCGACCTGATGCCCAATATCCCCGCTCACTCCCACCTGATTCAGCTCCGGTGTGGACATGCTGGTAAGAACGGTCACGCCCAGCACCACCGGAGCCGGCCGATCCAGCGACCGGGCCGTTTCCTGCGCCGCCAACTCCGCCGCGCGCATCATCTCCAATCCCCCGCAGGTGTGGATGGTGAGCATCTGCACATCCAGTCGGGTCGCCGCCGCGACCGATTTAGCAACCGTGTTCGGGATGTCATGGAACTTCAGATCCAGAAAGACCGAGGCCCCTTCCTCACGGATTTGCCGCACCAACTGAGGGCCGGCACTCACGAACAGCTCTTTGCCAACCTTGAAACCCGCCACCGCAGGGGCAAGAACTTTGACCAGCTCAGCCGCCTTCTCGGCGGTGGGCACATCCAGAGCCACATAAATAGGATTCCGCATGGGTCAACCCTGAGCGCAAAAACCAATCTTGAAAAGAGGGAATGGAGGGTGGGGGGCGCATGAAATAGACATACCCATCTGCCGCTACGGGTGAGATTTTAACATTGGCGGTGTACAGCCGCTCCTGCCAATGCGCCTCGCCGGTCTTGGCGTCCAGACAGCTGGCGATCCCATCATCGCGGATCCTTCGCGGTTCAACAACTCGGCCCCTTCCCCTCGGCGCGGCCTCGAATTTCTCACATTCAGCGTTGAGGCTCAACCCCCGCCCCAGGAAGCCGATCTCTACGAGGTGAAGTCGAATCGTTTTCACGTCTTTCTGCTGCTCGTCGCAATGAGCCTGCTGGCCTGGTCCGGATGTGACAAGGGCCCGCAGCGCATGGAGCATCCGGAAGATCCCGATGGCCGTTACAAACTACAAATTTCCGCAGCCCGCCGCCTCCTGGCCCAAAAGGAGAACTGGGCGGACCGGGCTGAGTGGGAAGTCGTCAAACGCGGCGATTCCTACGAAGTCACCGCTTGGCGAGTTGAGCATCCCGAGAAGAAAGGCGCCATGCGATATCTCCCCTGGGGCTACTCCACCATCCTCATCGACAGCCGAGGCACCCCCGTCCATTACCGCCGCAAGGGGTAATGGTGGAGATCTAACTCAGTGCGGCCGTGTCTAGGCCTTAAATCACCCACTCCCTAGGATGCTGAAAAGCTGTAGAAGGCTACAGCACTCCAAGACGCAGTGCGCGGGACTTGACGATATGGAGTGCGGCAGACCTCTGCCGCTTTTTCCCCTAGACGGAGTCGGGATCCCCCGATCTCACCAACCTATTCCACTTCGTGGGCAACAACTCAGCTTCTTGCTTCTTTTATTGTTTCGCGGGGCGCACATCGATGACCCGACCATCGATCACCACCTGCACACTTTGTCCGAGGGCAAACCAATCCTTGGCCTCCGGATGCCGCGTCAGCAACTCGAAGTATTCCGCGGATGCAAACTCGACCTTCCTCGCCGAAGAATCCTTCATGTTCTGAATCCGCGCATCCATCCATTGTTCACCATTGAAGAAAAAGGACTGTCCACCCACAAACCGGGCGACCTGTTGCGTTGCGGGCGTGCGAGAAGCCGCTCTGGACTGCCCCACCTCCAGCTTGGCTCGGGCCGGCTGTCCCGGAACCGGCAACGTCGCCGGCGCGGCCATCGGAGTAGCCGCCCGCAAGGTTTCTAACGCACCCGACTGGATCGCCGCACTCGATGCCTCAGCCGATTTGAGCAGGGAGAAAGAACGCGCGCTCGCCACCGCCTGATCTCCCGATCGATCTTCCATCAACGCCCGATAATTTCGCTGCAATTGCTGCTGAGCCAACGCATCCGTTCCCCGTTGAAAGGTCTGTCGATCCGCAGAGATCCCCCGACGTGCTTCATCTTCGGTCACCAAATAGGCGGTATAAGGCGTCACCACCGCATACTTCCTCGCCAGCTCCACTACCTCATCCTTCAACTCGGCGTTCTCCCCGCGCAATCGAATCTCATCCAACAAATAGCCGATTCGTCGAGTCGCCCACAGGCGAGGTAGGAACGCGTTGTCCGAAGTGGATTCCACAAAGGTCAGTTCGCGAGAATACTCACGTTTGTCTCCATTGAGAACGCCGCTGATGCGAACCAGTCCCGTCCCCCGACCCGAATAGCGCCCTGCCACCAACAACTGCTGCCCCTTAAACAGATCAGGCAACGACTGCGGATAGAGCTTGCTCACCTTCACTCCCTCCGGAAATTCAACACGCAGATTCGACAACGCCGGCTCCTTGATCCGACTGAAGAACGCCGACACTTTCAGCTCAAGATCTTCCTCCGGCAGAACATAGGTGGTCGACGCTTTAGTTGCCTCGGAGACGCGATCCAGCAGATGCGTGTTCACGTCGGTGCCGATGCCAAAGCAAAACACACGGGTCAAACTCTCGGGCGCAAGGTTGCCCTTGCCGGTGACCGCTTCCGCGATCTGGTTCTCATCGCTCGGCCCCACCGTAGGACGGCCGTCGGTCAGAAACACCACCACATAGGGTCGCTGCGTCTCCTTGGGCTTCAGGGCGAGGGCCTGGGTCAACGCGTCGTGAATGGCGGTCCCGCCCGTGGGTTTGATTCGATCCACAAAACTCAGCGCCCGATCCCGAGCCTCGCGTCCGGTGTCGGTGAGCTGTTGAAACACTCCCTCCACCTCCGTGGAGAACCGCAGGATCTCGAAGCGGTCCTGGTCGTTCAGATTCGCGATACAAAATCGCAGCGCTTTTTTGGCCTGTTCCAATTTCGCCCCCGCCATCGAACCGGACGAATCCAAGACAAACACCACATCCTTGGGCACCTGATTCCGTCCCTCGCTCTCCAACTGCGGCGTGGCCAGCAGAAGGAAGTATCCGTCCTCGGTACCCGTACGATGCATGAGCACATCGATTCCCAGCTCTCCACGAGCGCGAGAGAAAAGCAGTTGAAAATCCGCTTCCGACGTCGCCGTATTCGCCTCGAACCCAACCGTCGCGCGGTGGTCCCCCTGGCGGGCGATCTCTACTTTATGACTCGGTGAGTACAGGGTCTTGAGAGCCTGCTTCGATTCCAAATTCACCTTCACCGACAGAAATGGTATCGTCTTTCCTTGAGCCGTGTCCTGGCGTAACGGCAGGACCCAGTTCAGCATCCCACTGTCCTCGGTCAGCAACTGTGTGTAGCTGACCATAATCTGGCGTTTCGAATGGGGCTCGATAGGAAACACCCGCACCTTGAAGAGATCGCGTCCGACATACTCGAGCAGCGCCGGGTCGAGCGAACGCCGAACGATGTCCTGGTAGATTTCGCGCGCCTTGTCCGCTCCGAGCAGCTCCGCTTCCATCGGCTTGCCGTTGATCGCCAGTGTAAAGCGATCCAGCTGGGCACCCTTGGGAACGGGGAAGAGAAAGGTCCCCTCGCAGACGCGGTCATTGGGATTGTAGAATTCCTCCTCGATCCGCACGACCGCGACCTGATCGGTAATACGAGTGTCCACCTTCACCGACGCCACCTCGGCAGGCGCTAGGCGGAAGAGACCGGGCGGACGGGGAGGAACTATCCGTGGAGGAACGTCACGTGGTGGCAGGGGTTCAGCGCCAGGCACGATCGGGATGGGAGCCGGCCGAGCGCCACGGGGTTCCTCCAGAACCATCCATCCGGCGGCCGAAGCCATCCGATTCATCGTCAAGAACCCGCAAGCCAGCAGCATCCACAGAAGAAATGACCGTTTCATACCCCATTGGACGGAAGTGCGCCAAGAATGCTCCCTCCTATATGGACCGCGGTGGCACGACCTAAGCATTACCCACAAGTTCTTCGACCAAATGTTAGAATCCCAAAGGGATTCCGGCTCAAAGCCCAGGGTTGGCGCGACGCAGGAGCGCCTACCCTGGGTTAGTCGTGGTTTTCTCACA
>JAEUHE010000089.1 GCA_016793885.1 Verrucomicrobiales bacterium | reverse complement strand
TTCGTCAGTCGCCATCGGGTCGCTTATCTCGCCGCCGGCGTCGTGACCGCGCAATCGCAACGGGTTCTGCTCGGTGTGCCTACAAAACCGCATCGGGTCGGGGTAAGTGGCTAAGCCGGGACCCTATTCAGGAAAAGGGAGGTAGGAATTTGTACGGGTTCCTTGGCAATTCGCCAATGGTTTATTGGGACATGCTTGGCCTGGAATTCAAGTGGGAAACCCAGGAGTATGCTCCGTTCATTCAACATTACTACCATGGGGAGGGTTCGGAATTTGATTTAATCGCAGAAGGTTACCTGGATTCGATCTATCGCGTGTTTTCCCCGGAGATATCCGCCTGGAGGGAGGAAGTCAAAAGTAGGATCGCGACCCGAGTTCAAACGTTAAGTCGAAAGTGTAAGACCGAGGGGCGTGACGTCCTTCACGAGAATATGGAATTGCGTGGTATCCAGCTGACTCCCGACGTGACCTGGAGAGGTCTCGGGCTAGGATATATTCTCGGAAGCACTTCGTTCTTTGAGGGGTTCGTGGTGGACATAGAAGTTCTTTGTTGCTACTGCGTTTTTAACTATTCAGGTGAACTGAAGTTCTCGATCACAGATGCCTTCAAGCATCCACTGGATTTCCCGATCGAAGTCGGAGGCACGCCATACCCTATCACGGCCAAATGGTCTGAGAGTATCTCGGGAACTGGCCGACTCAGTAGTTGTCCATGAAGACGCGACTAATCATCCTACTGGTAACTTTAAGCTGCATTGCGTTCGGGTGCAGACGCAGTTCAGTCACGATCATCAAAGAAATGGGGGCTGGGCTCACATACAGATCCCTGAATGATGTCGGTCGTGGTGCAAGGGTGATTTCTGCCGATCTTTCCCTCGACAAGATAACCACGCAGATCGTCATACCTGGCGACGTGCTTTGGTGTGACCTGCGTGGAGATCTAATCTTTGGGGAAAAGTCATCCCATCCGCCTCCTGCGGATTGGATGGATCCCAATTGGAAACGGAGTGGCTTTTTCATTCTTAAGCCTACGGCTATGGATCTTACTGCATCCACTGATGCCGAAAGGATTGGGAGAGCAATATCATGGTTCGAGACGCGGAAAGAGATGGAAAACGAACTTAAATCGATACCCTAGGACACTGATCGATGCGCCAAATCGAGCGAGGAGTGGCCGCGAGGCGATGGACTAAATGGCTATCCAGGGATCCGTCTGCTGAGTTGGGGGGGGCGAACCTTTACGTGTTAATTCAGAACGACTCGATCAATCGGGTGGATGTCCTAGGGCTATGGCAACTCCATCGCAGCAAAAGGCTGAAACGAGCAACCGCTATCCCGGATGATGGCGATACAGTTGCATCCCTAGCGCTGAAGCTTAATCTGAATCCGAGTCAGTATAAAAAATGGCTGAAGACAATCGGTCCTACGAAGATGCCCACGTCTAGCCAGGAGGCCATTCAGTCCTGCAGCCAATTTAGCATACCAAACACTGTGTTTATCGATTTTGGCAAGAAGGATTGGCTTTTAGATTCAGGGCTGTACGACAGCATTCTTGAGGTCTTTTTTGATATGCTTGAGACTGAGACCAAACCGATCCTTGAGGCGGAGGGCTTCCACGTGGACTTGTCCAGAGATGTCACCGCAAGTACTATACTCGGACACTTGGGCGATCCAAGCATATACAAATACTATTACGCTGGCCATGGGGCTGCAGAAAACAATGGTGTGATCAACGTCATTCCGGAAGCGGAGGGTGTCACCCCGGGACAATATACTCAGTATGGGATAAGCCTTATGTATCTCGCATCGTGCGGGTCCGCTGCTGGCGGTCTTCCAGCACTCATTCGAAAAGGGGCGTACTCCTTGAATCAATGGCAATGGAATGTTTCACCTACGGGAATTTTCATGGGTTATAAGGTGGGGGTTGGAAGAGGAAACGCGGACGATATCTCTTCGGATAGAGGCTACGAAAAACCACCCGGGCTATGAACCGAAAGACTCGATTCACTGCCTCGCTCGTGACCCTCGTAGGCGTTGTGTGCGCATTGTTGGCTTGGGCGGTTCTGGTTTCGCGACGGTCACCAAAGCTGAGTACTGTAGTTATGCTTAATAACATTCAGCTCGGATTATCGTCTGCCAGAATGGAGTTTGGTAAACCTATTGACGAGTTGCTGCGAGATCCTTCGCTCCACTGGGAGAGTGGAGTATCGTCCGAGGCTAGACTTAGGATTCTCCTTGAGATCCTCGGATTCCAACTGCCGGTGATCGTTGGTGAGAGCAACCGCGTGCTGCTGTGCGATTCGTGGGGTTCTCCACTAAACTTTCAGCTTCTCCCTGCCAGTCATGCTGTTGGCTCCCCCTCCAATATTCCTAGTCGGATACGATTGTGGTCAAATGGGCCGAACCGAATAAATGACAATGGGTTGACTGATGATATCTCCGAGGTCTGGCACGATCGCTAGGTGGCTATCAAGGGATCCGATCGAGGAGAGGGGTGGGAAGAACGTCTATGGGTTTGTGCGGAACAAGCCTCCCCAAGCGTTTGATCCTGATGGTCGAGTCGACGTTGCCTACATCAACAATCCTAGCGTCAACGGGCAGTCGCTTTGGGTCGGATTGGGGTTCAGATTCGATTTTGAGGACATGGTACGATTCGGAAACAGCTTCGTGCTCTCAGTACATCGCCAAATGCGTTGGAGTGTGACCCCGTGCGTGGCTGGCGGGAGTGCGGCCAACGGAGCATGGGATTTATACTCGGCGTATCCGTTGACACTCGGCTTCAATGGAGCGCTATCAGGTCCGCCGCTCTCAATATACCCTATGACAGACCGCGGTACCAGCTTGACGTTACAACCCGTCTATTCCTTAGGGGGCCCTTGGCAGTACTTCGATCAGAGCCTGAATCTGTCAGAAGTTCTGCAGGGGATCGAGGATGAGCGCCTGAGAGCCTCCGCAAAATTTGGCCGTTGTGGCTATCAGCTCGATCTGTCCGTGACCCTCACATATCGAACACAAAGAACCGCTCCTGCTGCCGGTTGGAATCCGTCCTTCGGTGAGAACGATCAGGTAGATGCTGACCCAACGCGGAGGATGAATTACCCTGAGAACTACCACTCGTTGTGGAGTTCCACGGAACCTCCCGACTGGAACTCTGGTTTTGATGGTCAAGGCCAGATTACTATCCACCTAAAGAAATCCTGTGATGATAAAGCTAGTGTTGAGACCTTCCACAACGGCACAGAGGTGATGTCCGGACCCGATCGAATAAGACGGGGGGCACAATGAACTGTTACACTCGCCTGCCTTGGGCTGTGCTAATCGGTTTGCTCGTCGCGGGTACGATTCATTGTATCAGTGTTGGCTTGGCTTCGAGCTATGAATGGCTCGTCGGACGTTGGATCGTGATTGAATGGCGAGCCGACGGTGAGCCGGACTCGCGATCTGTCCTTCGGACGCTGTTCGAACTCGATGTGTACTACCCTTTCAAGGAACCCCCTCCCAAATCCCCAAACCAAACAGGTTTTCATCCGATCTCTGCGGAGTTCGTGATGCTTCGAGGAAACGCCACAGATGGACTGTCGGTTCACGAAGACTCTGGGTTTGTGAACGTTTCACCGAAGGAGATAACACTGGGTCCCCCGACGTCATGCTTCGTGTTTCACTACATCCGTACGAATGTAAACAATACTCCGCATCTGGTTCTCAAAAGCCCATTCGAAACTCTCGTGTTGCGGCGCTCGGCCGCTCCTTTGGCGAGACCCCGGCAGCCGGGGATGACGATGCCAATAGGCTATTCCGACTCGAAGGCGATCGAAGACCTGAAGGGGATGTGGAGCGATTCCACCTTGGAACGAGAGCCCGAACGGAGGCCGTAACGATGCCCGCGTCGCACAGGTGTTGAATCTCGGGGGGGGGCATCGGGGACGAACCTCCTAGATCTGACATTGATGAGTTTTGCGAAGTCCATCGGGGTCGCATCTCTTAGTTCTGATATTGATGAGATTTAGGCGGGGTAAGGCTGCGTCGTTTCGATGCCAAAGCCTTTGTCGATCCAGTGGGCGACTTCCTCCACGAAATCGGGGGCTAGGCGACTGAGTTGGGTAACCTGCATCGGGTGGACTGTCTGTTCCCCTCGTCTTCGCTCTGAGAGCCGGTTTTTCCCATCGAAGGCCGTCGGCGAGATGTCCGGGTATGTCACTATCTGCGACGGGGAGGGAGCGTGTAGGGTGGCCCGGATGAAAACAGGCGATGCAGGAACGGAAGAGGCAAGCTGACGTAGTCAGGAAACTCTGCGGCGCTCCTTAAGAATCTTGGCCTTTCCTTTCCCCCGAAGTTGTGTAGGTTCCTACTCGTGAACGGAGTTGGGCTTTTTCCTCTTTTAGCCGCTGCTGAGCGTCGGCAGGTCGGCCGCTTTGTTCATCGCACCGGGCAGCTTGTCCGGCGTAGCTCGAAGCGCGAAGTCGGAACCTCCCCCTACAAAACTCGCGTCTGGGGTTTTCGTGAGTCGCCATCGGGTCGCTTGTCACGCCGGCGCCGTCGTGACCGCGCAATCGCAACGGGTTCTGCTCGGTGTGCCTACAAAACCGCATCGGGTCGGGGTAAATGGCCAAATAGGGAACCGATTGAGGCGAGGGGAGGGCTGAACCTTTACGGGTTCGTCCTTAACAATCCATTGGAGTATGTCGACAAACTAGGGCTCACAATTCCTGGCACCTGCTCGACTTGTTACAACTATCCACCCGACAAGAATGTTCCTCATTGTCCGGGGAACAGGGTAGTGACGCTTCCGCGACCAGATCCCGCAGACCCGGATAACGGATTAATTTCGAATAACCAATCCTCCGTTGCTGGAGGCGAGTGGAACCGATCTCTTATATATCGCCATCCCAGCTTGGAGCGATTTCGCAAGCAGGTTGAAGAAAGTGTGTGGCTGTATAGGCCAGCTCACCATCACCGGCCATGGGAATCCTGGGAATCAGCAGGTCGGGCCGAGCGAGAATACCAAGCCGGGTCTAAGTCTGACCCCGAATTGTCAGGGAGTGTGCCCCCATTAACGGGAGGAGTCGGACCGTGAGCTCTTCGAAACCATTCACCTTCACGGTGACACTGTCACTGTGTCTAATAGGGGCCCTCCTACTGCTTGTCTGGCAGTGTGCCATCAGACCTTGGCGGCTTTTTCGGCTCAACATGCCCTGGCACGAAGTGAGCGTGGTGACCTCAGGTAGAGCAAGGCTGGTGCCGCTCGCGCGGGCCTTGCCAGAGGATCCTTCTGAAGCCGACAAGACGATTATTTATAGAGCGAACATCTCATCCATGGCAGTGAGTTTAGGTTTCGACCGCCACACGAATCTAATCCAGATTCGGACGATTTCGGAGACATTAGGCATTCCAGAGTGAACTAGGTGTTCCGCACTTAATGGACATCGCATTTTTGACCGAACTTGAGGTCTCAGAAAATTCGACCGTCCTGCCCATATGTAACTTGATGGAATCTCCGATCAAAGCCATTCCCATGTTTAAACCGCTCATCCCGACGGACACTTCGACGACTTCTCCGCTCTCTTCCTCCCGGCCAAAACATTATTGACTACTTTCGATGAGTGTCGACAGATCGCCCAATTCAATTTATAGCTACTTTTGAACAAGCAGGGAACCCCATAAGGTAAGGATTAAATTAATGGGATGAGCTTTGGTTTTCCGAGGGAAGGCTCGATGGACCATCGACTTTGAGGGCTCGAACGGGTTGTCGCTTACGCTGGAATCATCTATGATTGCCTCCGTCGTACATCTCTATAACGCATCTTCGTATCTTGCCTTAGTTCTCGGTGCCTTGGGGGGCGGGGTTGTAATTCGACGATATGTCCCTGTCCTCCCAGCCGCGCTGGTGAGGTGGCCCCAATAGTCCGGCCACTTGGAGGGTTAGTTAAGCTATGGTGGCTTGGTGTGGGAAAGGTGTAGTCCATCAGAGATGGAGTCTCAATGTTTTAGTTTCGGTGTGTCGTTGGAGATTTGGAATTTCGGCTGCC
>JAEUHE010000088.1 GCA_016793885.1 Verrucomicrobiales bacterium | reverse complement strand
CGCGACTGGTGGAGAAGACTTTTGGACAAAATTGTTTCTCCACTTCCCAACTGCAATGCAGTTGGAAGGCTCGAACCCAACTGGCTAAACCTAGGGGCATCTCCATGAGCGAACGCGACTCCAACTGCATGGATTGGGCTTCAGGCGGAGGCGGCGACGAATGGGTAGGGGTGCCGAAGGTTTCTAGCACGTCCCGGGTAAGCTCCTATACCTATAGCATGAGGCGCGCGTCTCCCACTAAAGTGGGAACTCCATGCGCCGAAGGTGCTTTTCCCTGTACGGAGTTCCGCCTTCAGGCGGAGGCGGCGACGAATGGGTAGGGGTGCCGAAGGTTTCTAGCACGTCTCGGGTAAGCTTCTATACCGGTGGCATCAGGCGCGCGTCCCCCACTAAAGTGGGAACTCCATACGCCGAAGGGGCTGGTCCCTGTACGGAGTTGATCGCAGGGCGGTCCGATCTTCCCCAAATATCCTGATTGTCCCTCCGCCTTCCGCCGTCTAAGGTCGAGCGTCTCTCCGTGATGTTAGCTCTATGCGCCAGCTCATGACCAAGCGTCTCTCGACGAGTCTGATGGATCATTCCTCCCCACAGGGATGGCTCTGCGCATGGCTGTCGATCGTCCTCCTGCTTTCGGTCTCGGTCAGCGGAGCAGGTGAGTCCGCTGCGGGTGCCCCCGAAGCCTCCATCGACTGGGCTCAGGAACAGAATTTCTGGTCCTTCCGGTCTCCGGTCGCGCAGCCCTGGCCCGCCGTGAAGGCAAAGCGATGGCCTCGTCAGCCGGTGGATTACTTCGTTCTTTCCCGACTGGAACAGGCCGGTCTCAGCCCTTCAGCCCAAACCTCGCGGCGCTCGTTGCTCCGGCGAGTGACCTTCGATCTAACGGGCTTGCCGCCCACTTCGGAGGAGGTCTTCGCATTTCTCGCGGACCAAGAACCGGGGGCGTATGACCGAGTGGTCGAACGATTGCTCCGTTCGCCTCGTTTTGGCGAACGGATGGCGAGCCTCTGGCTGCCCTTGGCTCGCTACGCGGAAGATCAGGCGCATCAGGTGGGCGACGATACCAAGTATTTCTATCCCAACGCCTGGCGGTATCGCGAGTGGGTGGTCGATGCTCTGAATCGGGACCTACCCTATGATCAGTTCTTGAAGCTCCAGTTGGCAGCGGACCGGATCGAGGGAACCAACTCGCCGAACCTGGCTGCGTTGGGGTTTCTGGGATTGGGACCCAAATACTATGATCGCGATCGACTGGCAGTGCAGGCCGATGAATGGGAGGATCGAATCGACACGGTGTCGCGCACGATGTTGGGGCTGACCGTGGCGTGCGCTCGCTGCCACGATCACAAGTTCGATCCAATCACCACCCGCGACTATTACGGATTGGCAGGAGTGTTTGCCAGCACGCGCATGATCAATCGTCGGCCCGACGGGAGCCTCGAAAAAGGAGATGCCAAGGGAACCAATTTTTCTGCTGCCACGCTGCACTTGGTGATGGATGCCGACCAGCCTCAGGATTTGCCCGTGTTCATCCGGGGTAATGTGGATCAGAAAGGTCCGGTGGCCGAACGAGGCTTTTTGCGAGTGCTCAGCCGTCCCGACGCGGCTCCGTTTCGCGATGGTAGTGGACGTCGGGAACTGGCGGATCGAATTGCCTGTCGGGAGAACCCACTCGTGGCTCGAGTGATGGTCAATCGCGTCTGGGGCGCCTTGTTCGGGCAGCCACTGGTCGCCACCCCCAGTAACTTTGGGCATGCCGGGATGCCCCCCAGCCATCCCGAGTTGCTGGACGATCTGGCGGTGCGATTCATGGCGGCGAATTGGTCGGTGAAAGCTTTAGTCAGGGAACTGGTTCTCTCAGCCACCTACGGTCAGCAGAGCGGGGTGACGGGCAGGAGTTCGGCTTCTCGGCGTCCGACCAGCGCCTCGTCTCCGCGGGATGCTTCGATTGCGGCCTCCGGCGATCCGGCCAACATCCTGCTTGGCCGGATGAATCGGAAACGGCTGTCGATCGAGCAATGGCGCGATTCGGTCCTGTTTGTCACCGGTGAGTTGACATCAGGGGGTGGTAAATCACTGGAGCTGGATGATCCTAAGAATTTACGTCGGACTCTCTATGCCCGGGTGAGTCGCCTGAAATTAAACGACCTGTTCATGCAGTTCGATTATCCGGATGCCAACGTCCACGCCGAGAAACGCAGCACGACCACCACCGCGATGCAGAAGCTTTTTGTGCTCAATAGCGCGTTTATGCAGACACGGGCTCAGGCGCTGAGCCAGCGTGTGTTGGGCGACCGGTCTGCTTCGGTGGAGACATCGATTCAACGAGCCTATCAACTCCTGTTCGGGCGCGACCCGAGTCGGGAGGAACGCTCGCTGGCGGTGGAGTTCCTCCGCAAGCCGCCGCAGGGCGAAACCTCCCGATGGGATCAATATGCGCAGTTGCTGTTGGCCTCGAATGAGATGAACTATGTCGACTAAGCCTCTCCTTGGTTCCGGCTCCCTCACCCGCCGTCAGATGCTCCGCCGCATGGCCGGTGGGTTTGGTGCGGTGGGCCTGGCCGGCCTGCTGGGTTCACCGTCGCTTTCGGCCGGCGGCATCGCGCGAGTCCCTCATTTCCAACCACGCGCCCGACGGGTTATTTTCCTGTTCATGAATGGTGGGCCATCCCATGTGGATACCTTCGATCCGAAACCGGCACTGAAGACGCGGGAGGGACAGCAACCTTCGGGGGACTTGTTCAAGAAGAGTAAGGGGACTGGCTTTATGCCTTCGCCGCTGTCCTTTTCGAAGCACGGTCGCAGCGGGATCGAGGTCAGCGAGACCTTGCCGCACCTAGCGCGTGTCATTGACGATTGTTGCATCATCCGCTCGATGCACACCGATGTGCCGAACCACGAGCCGGCCTTGCTGCAGATGCACACCGGCAACGTCCAGCCGATCCGTCCTTCTCTGGGTTCGTGGATGCTCTATGGACTCGGCACGGAGAACCGGAATCTTCCGGGCTATGTGGTGTTGCGACCCACGCCTCAGATCGTGGTCGGGCCCGCCCTGTGGTCGAATAGCTTTTTGCCTGCGGAGTATCAGGCTGCCAGCGTGGTGACCTCCGACATGCGTGTGGAAAAGCTCCTGGCGAATATTCGAAACGGGCGGCTTTCTGAATCTGAACAGCGTGAGCAGTTGGATTTGCTGGGGAACTTGAATCGGATTCATTTGGCGTCGCGTAACAAGGACTCTGAATTGGAGGGGCAGATTCAGGCGATGGAGACAGCCTTCCGCATGCAGCGCGAGGCGATGGATGTCTTTGATATCAGCCGCGAGCCGGAGCACGTTCGACAAGCCTATGGGGACTCGCCTTTCTCGCGGTCCTGCTTGCTGGCGCGGCGGTTGGTGGAATCCGGCGTGAGGTTCGTGACGGTTTACTATGTGAACAATGGCAACCAACCCTGGGACACCCATTCCAACCACAATGCGGGACACCAAAAACTGTGCGCGGATGCGGATCGACCCAGTGCCGCGTTGATCGCCGATCTCAAAGAGCGAGGCTTGTTGGATGATACGTTGGTGATCTGGGGTGGGGAGTTTGGGCGCACCCCCTATGCGGAGAACCGCAAGGAGGACAAGACGTCTGGACGAGATCATCATCACACCGCGTTCTCCACTTTGTTGGCGGGCGGCGGTGTCAAGGGCGGGATGGTTTACGGTGGATCGGATGAGCTAGGCATGAACGCCGTCGACAACCCGGTTCATGTCCATGATCTCCACGCGACGATCCTTCATTTGCTGGGGCTCGATCACGAGCGCCTGACGTATCCGTATGCGGGACGAGAGTTCCGGTTGACGGATGTCTATGGCAGGGTGGTGAGAGACATCATCAGCTGATCGGGATCACCAAGAGGGCAACCCCGCGAGGGCCGCTAGGCAATCGTCACCCTTCGGCTCTCCGCGACGCATCCCTTCCCAGTTCGACAAACTAGGGCCCTTATGGGCTCGAACGGAGATCAGAACTATAAACCTCGTCGGACCGCTTCGTGGTCAAGTCCCGCCCTACCTCGCATCGGACCGCTTCGCGGTCAAATCTCGCCCTACCTCATATCGTCTACCAAAGGCTCACGCCGAAGTGACCCAGGGGGAGGTGGATCTGCTCAGGATCTTTCCTCCGCCGTGGTGCTCCGGCGTGAGCTGTGTTAACTCAACGTTTGAGCCTCAGACTGACGCTCCGGCCGGATCAGTCTGGATCCGCATAGAGCGAGACGGCTTCGCTGGCTGTCAGAGTGCGGTTGTAGATGCGCACGTTGTCGATCGCTCCTTGGAAGGCGGTCGTCCGATTGCGACTACCCGCCTCGTAGTAGATCCCCATGCTCGTGATCGAGGAAGGTTTGGACAGCGCAATCGGGCCAATGAGGGTCCTATTCGTGGAGATCGCTCCGTCCTTGTAAAGGGTAAGCCGCGTTTCTGCGCCCTTGTTTTCAACGGTTAGGACGTAGTGGGCCCAGGTTTCGTTGGTCACAATCACTGACGAGGTGAGCTCGGAAGGGAGCGTTGGAATCCCGAAGTGGATTCGGTTGTCCTTGACGAAGAGAGCTCGGCCGTCGGCTTGTCCTACGATGGTATGAATGGCAGGTCCCCCGACTTCATGATTGATCCAGGCGGAATAGGTGAAGTTCAGCTGATTGGTGAGCGAGGGCCCGATCAAGTAGCCGTATTGGTCGTCGACGTAATCGGAAGCATCGAAGTGATACGCCCTCTTCGGCGCATGGCTTCGATCGTCGGTCAGTGTCGTGCGGCTGGCGTTTCCAATCGTCGCATGGGCTTGGTTTCCGCTGCTGTCCAGCGTGTTACCCTTGAACAGGTACTCCGCTTGCAACCCGTTGCGAGGGGCGCCTTGGCTAATGGCCAGCTCTGTGCGCGTGCTCGTCAAGCCACGTGTGTCGGTGGCGGTGCAAACGATGGTGTAGCTGCCTTGGGTGGTATAGATATGATTCGTCACCAGCTGGAAATGCTTCGTGGGAACCGGCGGGATCAGGGTGAGATCGGGGGTGCCGTCTCCCCAGTTGATGACGACTCGGGCGAAGTTGTCTTCGGCATCCTTGATATCGATGGTCAGAGTCGCCTCTCGGCCGACCAACTTGGCACTCAATTCCCCGAACTCAGGGGCCGTGTTGATCTGCGGCACCAGTGGCGCCGGGTCCACGTTATCTTTGAATCCGTCGCCATCGGTATCGGCAGCCCGTGGGTCGGTGCCCTTGGCCTTCTCGTTTGCATCGGAGAGCCCGTCCTTATCTGTGTCTGTAAAACGAGGGTCGGAAAACACTCGTCGAGGGTAATTGGGCCCCGGTGCGTTCACGATCCAGCCGGTCCGGAGCTCCGTGTAGTCGTCCAAGCCATCATGATCCGAATCTTTTTCTTGATCCGAGGTGCCGTACAGAAGTTCCTCCCGATCCAGCAGACGATCGCCATCCTCGTCCCGGGCGTAGATCAGATAGATCTGATCGCCGGGCATGAGGAGAATGTCGTCGAAGTGGTTGGTGGGATTGGTTTGTCGGTCGCTGGTGCCGGCAATGAACCAAAACCGACGGTCGGCGACGGATCCCGTCCGAGTTTCCCTCACGCCAGTCAGAACCTGGCGATGGCTCACCGTGTTGGTTGCCGTCGTGTAGAAGACTCCGACTTTATTGTCGAACCGAATATAGTTGGTCATGACCATTCTCATGCGAACGCCTGCGGGAGTGCCATCCCGATTCAGGCGCACATTGGTGGCCACCCGATGCTTCTCGACGACCCCGTCGCCGTAGTCAATGGTTAAGCCTGCGGTGCGATTGAGGTTGGTTTGAGTGAGAAACACATAGTTGAGTCCAGCGTCGTTGATCAGGTCGAAGTTCACCACTTTGAAGATGAGCCCGGAGGGTTGGGCCAACAACTCCTTGATGATGTCGGGGTTCACATCATCGGCCACGACATTCACCGGTCCCACGGTGCCGTTAGGTGGGAGAAACAGGTCCGGGATGGCCGGCTTCAGAGTGGCGACGGTCTGGAAATTCGTCGAATTGTTGGGGTTGGGCTTCAACGCCAGGACTGAGAGATTGCTCAGCTTAAAGGAGACGGTGCCTTCGTTTTTGACGGTCAGATCGACGCTGATGCGTCCAGAAGAGAACTGCTCGCGGCGGCTCGAAGTGTAGCCGACGTAGTTTTGGTATTCCTGTTGGGCGGTCTCGGAACTGGTTCGGTCGATGGTGGTCGTGTTCTGACGGGTGTAGCCCTCGGCGATGGAGGCGGTGGCTGAGACCGAGACGGCAGCGGACGGAGGAACTCCGGCTTCAGATTCCAGGCCCGCCGTGATCGAGCCGCTGGTTTCTACCGACACTTGATTCGCGACCGCATCGCTGCGGCTCAGGGCGGACCCCTTTGTCTGTGAAAGACGGGCGCTGAAGTTAGTCGCCCCGCCTTCCTCGTTGGAGTAAGTCACATTGAGACGCACATCCACCGTCTTCTCATCGATGAGGATAGAAGGCTTCGGGATCTCTGATACGAGCGGGTTGGTGCTGTTGGTAAGCACTTCCTCCCGATCGCTTACTCCGTCTGCATCCGTATCAGCCAGTCGAGGAGAGGTGCCGAACTGCTCGAATTCCCCCTTATCGAAGAACGCAGAATTGCCACCGGAGTCACCATCGGTGTCCTGCATGGCCGGATTGCTGAGGTAGATATTTCGCTCGTCCGCATCACTCAGCAGGTCCCCGTCCGTATCGATGGAGCGGGCATCGAGTTGAAGGAGTCGTTCCTCGTAGTCGCTCAGGCCGTCGCCGTCCGTGTCTGCCAGGCGAGGGTCGCTCGAAGATTCATAAATCTTCTGCGTGCCGTTCCCGTAGCGGACCGTGACCTCATACTTCTTGGTCTCCTCAGTCGAGTTGATCCCATCGACATCGCGATCGGGACCGTAACCCAGGGCGCGGAAGAATCGTTGGGTGCCGGGTGGATACTGGGCATCGAGTTGGAACGTGTCACCGCCGAGTGGCGTGATCAGCGGGGCATTGAGATCGGACCAGCGAGTTCCGGCCGCCAGACTCGTCGCCGATTGGATATCATAGTCAACATTGGTTCCCGAGGTATCCTGGACCATAAGACGCACTTTGCCCGTAGCCAGGTTTTCCAAATGGACGATACGGAGCGGGCTGGAGTTCGGCGGCGCGGCATCGAATGGGACGTCGGAAACAGCCCGACTGGTGTCGTGCAAGGTGGCGGCGCTCCCCAGCATTGGATCGTTGGCTAGATTGGCAGTGGAGCTGTTCGACTCGTCATCATAGCGCCAATAACCAACCAAGCTCTCCTCGGTGCCCGTGAGCGGATGGAAGAGATTGGCTTTGATCTGATCCTCCGTCCGCTCCACCCGCCACAAACGCATTTCGTCTACTTCCCCGCGAAGCCGGTCGGTCGGGAATCGGGAGGAGTAACCAAAGAACTCCAGGGGCAGCTGGATGCCGACGGGCAAGGTGCCCTTGAGCGCTCCATTGACCAGGAGCCGGGTAGACGTGGGTGAGCCTACAAAGGCGAGGTGGACCCACTGATTGACGGGGGCTTGATAGTCGAAGGCGTAGTCATCGACCCCGAATTTAGTCAAACCTACGAGTCGATCGGTGCCGAACTGTTCGAGCTTCAGAGCGGATGTAGAATCGATGAAGAGCGGGGCGGAGGGTCCTGATGAATCCTGGCGTTTGACCCAGAGTTCAGCCGTCCACGGAGCGGAGAGGGTGGCCGGTTTCAGGATCATTTGGCTCGCAGGAGCATCGAAGACCAGGGAGTTACCTGCGCCAGACTGACCCTGGGAAGGTAGGGCGAGGAGCAGGGAGGCCGTCAGGGCTAGACCCGCGGTTAGGGACCTTATTGGAATCTTTGTTCTCATAGGCGATCGAGCAATGGGTTGTTTATGACGAATGGATCGTTCCCCTATCTGTGAAGCGGCTCGGTCAACCTGTTGCAAAAAAAGCGAGAAAGCGGAATGGATGGCTTGGTCGGAGTCGGCTTTGGCAACGCAGGCAGCCAGGCGGAGAATCCACAAAGCTCGATATCGGGTCTTAGGAAAGCGGAGCAGGGACGTCATGCCCACGGACAACGCGGACCACACGGATCCGAAGAGGGGATTGTCAGGACCCGGCCGACTAGCAGACGTTGGGGAGAAAAGTCCGACGGGGTGCTAGTCCAACTTGGAGCTTTGGAAAACCGTCTTGCCGCTCACACGAATCTCCACGTCGCGGAGATAGGGCTTCAAAGCCGAGGTGTCCGGGAGAATACCGAGTCCAGGGCTTTGCGGCACATCCACGTTCCCGTGTCGGTCGGGTAGGAGCTTGGTCGCGGTAAAATCGCGTCCCAATGCCGAGGGGGCGAAGGGATACTCACAGATCTCATGTTTTTCGAGTCCTGCGTAGGGCTGCAGTGACGCGCTTAGCGCCAGGTGAGTGGTGAAGGTGTGATTCACGAAGCGCACGCCTTTGGCCTCGGCGTAGTCTGCTACTTCCTTGGCTGAGGTGATGCCTCCGATGCGTCCGGTATCGATCTGCACATATCCCAGGCCGGCAAAGTCGATCATGTTCATCGCTTGGTGAACATTGTGACATCCCTCGCCTCCGGCCATGGGGACTTCGGGAGCGAGTTGAGACAGTTGATAGTAAGCCTTGAGTGCGCCGGAGACGAACGGCTCCTCGAGCCATCCCACCTGACACTTCTTCAGCGCGGCCAGGTTTTGCTGGCCTCGCGCGACATCATCGTACCAGACCGTGCCGACATCCACGAGTAGGATGCCATCGGGACCCAGACCCTCGCGGGCGGCTTCCACTTGATCCGCGTCCTGCTTGGCGCTGCCCAAACCATAAGGACCCCATCCAAACTTCGCAGCTCGATAGCCAGCTTTGGTGACTTCACGGCCGCGCTGGAAGGTGGTTTGGGGATCGTCGCCGAAGAGTTGAGAAGCGTAGGCAACCTTGGGGAAGGACCTCGGGTAGCCTAGCAAACGAAAGACGGGTTCGCCCTTGGCCCGTGCCAGGAGATCCCAAAGAGCAATATCGATTCCGGAGAGAGTGTGGTCGGCCTGGAGTAGGTCCAAACTTTGAGCGCGCACCAGTCGGTTGATGCGATGGATATCGGTGATGTCGTCGAGCTTCTGGCCTAGAACCGAAGCACTGACCGGCTTGCAGGCGCTATGGGACATCGGGCAGTTCCAACTAGCCATGGAGACCAGTGGCGAGGCCTCGCACTCCCCCCAGCCGACGTAGTCTCCTGCCCGGACGCGAACCAACAGGGCATCCTGGCTTCCGTCGCCGATATCCAGCACTTGGGGGATGGACAAGTAATAGAAATCTACGGACTCGATCTTCATGGCATGGGTATTTGAGACAGCGCCCACGGATTGTTCCGTGGGTATGGGGTGAGTTTCGGTCGAGATGGGGGGGAGGGGAAGCGAATTTTTGTGGGGCAGTGTACGGGGTTCCCCGCACGGAGTGGATCGCGGACCAATCCGATGAGCCTTAGAGTTCATTTGTCCGCCTTCAGGCGGAGGCGGCCCGGATATGACATTGGGTGTGGGGACCTGCTCAAGCAGGAACTCCATACGCCGAGGGACGCGACCCCGTACGGAGTTCCGCCTTCAGCCAAATCCATGCAGTGGGGCGGCATGCGGTTGCGCAGCAGGTTTTTGCGAAAACCGAGGCGTGAGGAGCGAGCGTATTGAGCGAAATACGTAAGCGACGAACAACGAAGGATTTCGCAAAAAAATCAAGCAAACGCGTGCTGAACGACTGCATGGATTGGGCT
>JAEUHE010000087.1 GCA_016793885.1 Verrucomicrobiales bacterium | reverse complement strand
CCCGCAGGGTTCAAAGAAATTTAGCCGGGGGTGCTCGCACCCCCGGAACTGTTAAAAGTACGGAGCATCGCGCAGCGATGCCACTGGCTTCTGAGACTTGCGTCAACCGCTTCAAGGAACCTAATCAGTTCGTCAGCCCATAGGCCGACGGGTGGCACGCCTTTCAGGGTGCTGTTTATTGGGGGGCCGACAGACCGGGGGTGTCGCTGCGCTCCACGCCCCGGCTCATCTCTTTGAACCCGCAGGGTTCTCGGCTTCGGCATCATGACCTCAGGCGAACACGTGAGGATCCCCTGCAACTTGTCTAGTGCCCATTTTTGGAGGTAAAGGCTGTGTCGTGCCACCGCACTCCCTAGGAAATGCCGTTAAACGTCCAGGGGTTCACTTTGGTTTTGATGCCTGGCGAAGCCGTTGGTGCACCCAGGTGAGGTAGCAGGAGACGCAGCTTGCGTGTCTTGTCAAAGCAGTGGCTCCGGCAGGGTGATGCGAACTGGCCAATGCGGAAACTCAGTCTGACTGGTCAGGGGGAGTGTGATGTGCCTCAGTTCAGCTCGCTCCGCTTACTTTTCAGCCCGGTGCCCCTGTGCATGCCCCTTAGCCCCCATCGTTGCTAATCGGATGGTTGACTCGAAGACTGGGCGGCTCGGACGAGCGCCTCCGTTGTTGCGGGAAGCTTCTCCCGACGGTGTGCGATGCCGACAACGGCCGGGGGCGGCGGCGGGTCTAGAGGAAGGAAGGTGAGTCGCCGACCAACCGTTGTCGCGAAGATGGATGCGCAGATGCACACACCCTTGCCTGACTCGACGGCCGCGGCGAGGCTGGCGCCGCTGTCGCACTCTTCGACGATGCGGAGCTTTCTCGCTCGGCGCCCAATCCTGAGGGCGACGAAGTCGTGGTAGTCGGGATACTGCTGACGGGAATAGGCGACAATCGGCGCCGCGCAGGCATCGTCCAGGGACACCTTGCGGCGGCGTGCGAAAGGATGGTTTGCTGGCAGAGCGATCCCAACCGGGTACGTCTTCAACTGCTTGAAGGTCAGACCCCGAGCCGCCTGGGTTGAGGGCTGCATCATGAGCGCCGCGTGCAGTCGGCCGTGTCGAAGACCGGCCAGCATCTCCGGCGACGAGTGGTCGTGCAGAACGACACGAACATGGGGAAACTCTTTTCGAAACGTCCTCAACAACTTCGGGAGGATCTCCACGGTGGGCGTTGGCGCATATCCGAGGTGCAGCTCTCCCTGACCTCCGGAGGCGACATCCCGAACCTTTCTGACTGCTTCCTCCACACGCTTTAGCGAGGCCCTGGCCTCCTCAAGAAAGACTCGACCGGCGTCGGTGAGCCGAATGATCTTTCCGCTTCGCGTGAACAAGGCAACTCCCAGCTCGTTCTCGAGATCGTGAATCTGCCGCGTCAGCGGCGGTTGCGAGAGGTGAAGGCGGGCCGCTGCACGCGTTACGTTCTGCTCTTCGGCCACGACGACAAAATAGCGGAGATGGCGTAGTTCCATGCCAACCCCAACCATACCCAGCGGGTATTACGACTCAAGGAACATGATATTTCCGGAACTCGTCACGACGGTTCTAACCTTCTCAGGAAGATTGAAAGAGCGAATCGGAACTATGAAAGACAAGAGAACAATCATGACGAGTGACCCCCGTGTGCGTAGGAAATGCCTCCCCGGAAGCGTGATCTGCGTCCCGCGGCAAGTCCCGCATGGGTTCAAAAACATCGGTGATAGTCCCTTACACCTGATCATCGCGCTGTCGCCTGCGGGTTTTGAGGAATGGTTCGCACGATGTGCGACGGAGTTCACGAATGGGCGTATTCCAGAGCCCGAAGAGATGGCGCGGCTAGCCGCCGAGCATGGAATGTCATTTCTCGATGAAGCTGCTGGCCATCGGTCCTCCCCCTCGACATTCGTGTTCGTGCCTCAGGACGAGATTTTATGAGCTCATTGCCCTACCTGGCGCCTGACAGAGTGGAGTTTGAAGCGGTGCTGTCTGGCAGGAATTTTAGGATACCTGATCTAAACCGACCGCCGATGCCAGAACTGGCTGCTCCCGGGGTCATCCTCAACGGTCGAAGCGTCGGGGGACTTCGAGGTTTGGATGCGTCCGTGGGATACCCCGATGCGCGGAGTTTCCGACGGAAGTTCGGACTGGTTGTTCCTGCCACCAATACGAGCATGGAGCATGAATTGTGGAGCATCATCTTCGGGAACCCAGGCCTGGACGGTTTGCGTGGCGTCGGTCTGCACACGGTTAATGTCGTCACACCTAGTCCGAGGTTGGTGACAAAGCGTGACCTGATGAGCTACCAAAAGCAGTTTCTCGGGGGACTCGAGGCGGCCATGAACGTGGCGGCGCTGGCGCAACCGGAATACATGATCATGGGCATGAGCTTGGAGCACGTCGTCGGCGGTCTTGAAGCCATCCGCTTGCCGATCGCCCACCTCCAAGCCCATACCGGCCTGGGATGGGCATCTTCGCATGAGGCCATGCCCGCGGCTTTGAAGAAGTTTGGCGCCCACCGTATTGGTCTCCTCACTCCGTTTGACAAGCTGGGCAACGAGTCTGCGAAGCGAATGTTCGAAGAGCTCGGTTTCGAGGTCGTTGCGAGCGTGGGTTTCTCCTGTGCCAACGCCCTGCACATCGCCCACATTCCTGACGCGGCCAAAGAAGAGGCCATCCTGAAGCTGCTCGCCACGAAAGAGAATCGGCTGGATGCCATCGTCCAGTGCGGGACAAATATGAGCCTGCTGGAAGTGACGGAAAAGCTCGAAACCGTCACCGGGATACCTATCCTGGGCGTCAACGCTGTTCTCTTCTGGTATGCGCTGCGGGAGAATGGATTTGCGGCCCCGCTGGTCGGTGCAGGCCGGTTGTTAAAAGAGTTTTAAACCCCACCCAGGAAAACTGAATCATGAACCTGTCACCCTCCTCCCATACCGATACCCTCAGGGCAACGCACATCGCGGAAACCGCGCTTTACGTGAACCATCTGGATCGCGCGATCAAGTTCTACGGGGATCTGCTGAGCTGTCCGGTACTTCGCCGTGATGAGCGGTTCTGTGCGCTTCGGCTCTCCGCAGCACAAGTTCTATTGCTGTTTGCGCGGGGTCATTCCCTGAAGCCGACGCGACTGAACGACGAGGCTTGGATCCCCGACCACGACGGCGCAGGGCCTTTGCATGTCTGCTTTGGAATCCAAGCCGGCGAGGTGGCCGGATGGGAGGACAAGCTGTCACAACTGGGCATCGCCATCGAAAGCCGTGTTGGCTGGCCAAATGGCGCCGCCAGCATTTACTTCCGAGATCTCGACAACCATTTGGTGGAGTTGGCCACACCGAACCTATGGCACTGAGCATACACCGGCTCGCAGTCTGCTTCGGCTGTACTGCTAGCTTTAGTCACTGCCGGACGGAGTAAAACGTCTGCCCGGCGGGAGGCGCGGGGTCGGTGAAGATGAGAGTGGAGCCGTTGCGTTCCAGTTCTGCATCGGTCACCTGGGTCCAAGTCTGGAGATCGAGACTGCGCCAGAGGGAGAGCTCGATGCCGGGGACGTCGTTGAGACCCAGTTGGAACCGGGTGGCCTCCCGTTGCATGAGCGAGATGTGGAGAAAGGGTTCGAACGGGACGCGAATTCCCAGTAGCCCCGCCCAGTCCTCGAAGCTGCGGTCCTGAAACATCCGAAAGTTGTCGAACCGCACTTGCTCCCGTTCCAGCACCGTCTTCAAGGCCGGGCTGGCTTGCTCCGTGAGGGCGTTCCAGAACTCGTTTACCTGCGTGATCATGGGTGCGTAGATCGGCACCGTCTCACCCCGGCCCGCCAGCAGTGCGACGATGCCGGGCTGAAATGTGGCCAGAACTTCCTGCGCCTGCGTGAAGAGAGACGGTTGCTCCAAGAACAAGCGCACCACCTCGGCCCCGTGCTCGCGATACAATCCTGCCCATCGCTGGCCGGCGACGCTTCCTTCCATCAGGGCTTCGAGCGCGTAAGTGACGACGATTGAATTTGGGTCATTCCCCGCGTTGCTTGCGCTGCCGAAGCGGGCGGGTGTCGTGTAACATTCAGGAGTGATGTAATCCCACATGCTTGCCCACTGACGCGGGCAATACTGCAAAGCGATCTCCGCGAGCCTGGATAGAGGCCTCTGCACGAGTGTGCCTGCGTAGATTTCGACACTTGCCTGCAACCGCCCGTTGGTCGCGGTGACTGTACAGCAATACGGCCCGGCTCGACCAACTACCGTGTGCAGCCCAAGTAGCGACACGGGTTTAAAGAGGACACCGGGATCGGAGCAGCTTTCACTCCAGGCCGTTTCAAACTTCCGAACTGGCAGAAGCTGTCCGCTGGAGAACCAACCTTGGAGGTGAAGAACCTTCTGCTGCTTCTCAGGCAACAGCAACGATTCTGGAAGCCGGATTTCCCACAACACTGGAAAATCCACAGTCCGGCTCACTTCGTTTGCTCCGTTCGCATCAGTCAGCGTGACGACGATGGTTCGCTGTGGATAAAACATGTCGGGTCCTGTGAACCAGTCGGCTGTTAGTTCAGTATTCTCGTAGCGCAGCCGACCGAGCAGCGCCACGGCCGCTTCACTATCCGCCGAAGCTTCCAGCCTGCAGGTCACCAACCCGCCGGTGACTTGCACCCTCCCGAAGGCCGTGCCGCGAAAGCGCACCGTCTGCTCGCTGCCGAATGCCCCTTCGAAAACGACTTCATCCGCCTCGGGAAACGAGCGATTCGGCCGGAAGCCGAGTCGATCCACCGCACCATCGTAATTCTTGGTGATCTCCACCGTCAGGCTGCTACCCGCCAACGTCCCCTCAGGCAGCAGGGTTGCGGGATGGGGCACCACGAAGCAGCCACCTACCTCGTTCGCTGCTTCCGGCAGTCGGAAACTGAGGGGTAGGCCAAGGAGGCTCTTCGCCGCCGGTAGGAACTTTCGCAGTTCGACGCGGTGCGGGTTCGCGGAAAGGGTGAGCAACATGGTTTCGTTCAGGCCGGGAATCGGCACTCGTTGTCCGAAGGGGCGGCCGACGAACCCGCCGGTAATGTTCCCCGCGGAACTCACGAGTCCGAAGACGTCATCCGGTCCTGGAATGGTTCCTTGCAGTGCTGCCAGCTCTAGGTGTCCATCTAGCACGATGGGCTGGATGGCAGAAAGATGGTCGCGCGGTTCGATCAGACTGAACTTGCTGGTGGCGGTGGAACCGAAGGAAAGCCGGTCGAAGATGAACCGCCCTTGAATCTGGCCCTCGACCCGGGCTTGCCTCACGTAGGCTTGCCCAGCGGCAGTGCTGCCCGCCCGCAACAACACGTTGCCATTGAGGGTGGCCTCGTACCCGAACCCGGCGCCGACACTCAGGTGCCCCCCCGCCTCCTGAACCAGATCCAGTCCCGCGCCCGTCTGGAAGTCGATCGTGCTCCCGAACGTAGTCACCCTCCCGCGATTAGACAGGAAGATGAATGGGATGGGCTCTTCCTGGCCCCAGATACGGAGAGCTCCTTCATTGCGCAGTTCGGGAGCGCCGCTCACGCGGATGAATCCTGCGATCGCAGCCACGCCCAAGGATGCCGAAGGATTGATGACCACCCTGACATCACCATCACACCGCAGAGGAGACTCCAGCCGGGAGGTTCCGTTCAGCACCAAGCTGCAACCATCACGCAGAGTAAGGGCGTCCGTTCTTAGGCCCTCCAGGGTGGCCCGTCCCTGCACCGTCATCCGGCCCTGCCCTGACAACGTGCCATTGTTCCAATTGAGGCTGCCGCGGATGGTGAGATTGGCCGCTGAGGACTGAAGGTCCAGTGTGCCGCCGCTACTCAGGGAAAGGCTCCGGACGGTGATGTCGCCGGTTACTCGAGCGGTTACGGGATGCTGTTGCCAGAGGACGTCAAAAAACTCCGTCGCGTTGTCATTCGGCACGCGGCCGATGTCCCAGTTGGCGGGGTTGTTCCAGTCCCCATCAGCGGTGCCAATCCACCGCGCCATGAATCCGGTGCGTGGGACGACGGTTACGGTGAAGCTGCGTTCTGCGCGCCCAGCCATCGTATCGGTGGCGAAGATGGTCACGGGATAGGAGCGCCCGGCTTGCTCCAGGGTCGGACGCCACGTAAGCACGCCAGTGGGCGAAACCGTGAGCCCGTCCGGCTTGACGACCAGGGAGTAGAAGATGTTCTGGCGGGGATCATCCGAGTCCACGGCGACCAATGGATACGTGAACTCCGCTCCTTCCGTGACTGACTGGTCAAGAATGGGAGCGAGTTCAGGCAGCTGATTGCCCTCCGTTGCATCCAGGAAGAAGGACACGGTGACACTGGCCGGTGGATTGGCGTTGCTGGTCGCTCGCACGGTGAACGTGCGTCGCTGTCCCCCCTCCTGTTCACCTGGCATCCAACTGAACTCACCTGTTAGTGGATTGATCTGCGCGCCGTAGGTTTCCCCGATCAGTTCAAACGCCAGGGTGCGCTGGGGCGCCAGCGGATCGACTGTTTGTATGGATCGCGTGACCACCGTGTGCTCAGCCACGCTCCCCGATGGGATAGGCCGGAGTTGGAAATCCGGGCCGGGCGGCAGGACGGAGGCGAAGGAGTCTCCCACGCGCAATTCGTCGGCGCTCCAAGCGGCGGGGCCGGTTAGGGCCAGCACGCCCGCGGTCCCCAGGTTCAGATCCGTCTTGACGGCATCGGCCACGGCCGGCTCCGTCGCGCCCACCGTCGGATTCACATAGAGCGAGATGCGGTCGTTGCCGGCATTAAACTGGAATCGCAAGACGATCAACGTGACGGCATTCGCCGTCACAGTACGCGTGCTCGCCACCTGGCCGGTTCCGCCCGCGTTTTCGAGTACGTATCGGGTAGTGGCGCCGCCTCCCGGCTTGCCCGCGAACAGATCGGCCCCAGCGCTGCCCAGGACTTGCAGCCCGAAATAACTGGAGGGCGAGGGCGTGGCATCGGGTCGGACGAGAAGGCTCACGTAGCGCACGGTGCCATCGCCTCCCATGGGCTGGGCCAGGAGGCGCCGCGCGCCTTGCGCCGAACCGGTCGTCACGCGCAGGCGCACGCCGTCGCTGCCCAGTCCGGGGTACGTCAACGATGGGGTAACCATTTGAAACCGCGACGCTGGCACCCCGGTGTTCACACCTGCCACCCATGCTCCGTTGAAGCCGGTGCCGCCAGTTTGCCCCGGCAGCGCGGCGTTCAAGGGATAGGCGAAACTGTCGTGGCTGAGGAGCGCACCCAAGCTCCTCGAGCCTGACGCGCCGCAGAAGCAAGCGATCAGTACGAGGCTAAGAGAAGTCGAGGTTGGCCACAGGGCGAACCGCGTTCGACGGGACGAACGTGGGTTGGTTGAGTTCATGATCTTATTCTCCGACTAATTCGACGCGGAAGTAATTGCCTCCGGCCAGAGCCCCGATGGGGATGGTCTTGGTCGCGGTCGCTCCAGTGGCTTCGATGTCCCCGGGGACCGGCGTCCATTCGGTGGCCGGCAAGGTATCGGAAGCGATGAGCCGATATATCCGTCCGGGAATGGCCCGCCAGGTGACTTCCAATTGTGCGCCTGTCTGCGCGGAGCTAAGGATTTCCAGCCTACCTGTCACCTGCACCTGAAAGCTGCGGTTGTCGCTGGCTGTTGGCAATCCGTTGTCAGTGACGCCTACGGTGAAGTCTGCGACTGTCCCGGCAGCCGTCACCGGTGCACTCCAGCTGACTACCCCGGCGGGGCTCAGGGTGGCGTCGCTGGGGCCGGTCGGCAGCGAATAGGTCAATGTGTTGGCCGGCAGATCGGAATCAGTCGCGCTCAGGTTGGCAGTAAACGTGGTGCCGGCGTGGATCATCGTGGCGTCGGGCAGGGCTGGGAGCACTGGAGCTAGGTTTACTTCGTTGACCGTCACGCTGAAACTGGTGGTGTGCCCGAGCGCCGGGGTGCCATTGTCCGTGACCCGTACGGTCACGTTGTGAACGCCCGGTCCTTGCGCTTCCGCCGGTGTCCAGGTGATCAAGCCAGAAGAGGGGTTAATCGTCATGCCGGCCGGTGCGGTGGTGAGTGAGTAAGTGAACGTTTGCGGAGGCAAGTCCTGGTCCGTCGCGGTGGGGGTGAGGGAGAGGACCGTCTCCTCGTTCACGGTCTGATTGGCGATGGCCGCCAGGGTGGGGGCGGTGTTGGCGACAATGAGTTGCGCGCTGGTTGCACCGTATTGCATCCGCCAGGCGATCCGTTCCGGTTCGGCTGACTGAACCGCGGCGAAACTGCCGTTCCGCGAGGCGTAGGTGAGCACGGTGAACGCATCGTCTTTCTTCGGGAGAAATCCATTCACCAGAGTGGCGCGGACGAGGCCTCCGAGCAGGGCCTGCCCCGAGACCATGAGCCGGTCATACTGTGTGGTAGGCGTGAATCCGCCGATCTCCAGTTGCAACCTGCCACCAGCGGACTGCGGGTAATCGCCCGTCACACGCAAAGTTCCCGACGACACCCCCGGAGCTACGACGCCGACGTTGGTAGCGGCGGAGGCGGCGGACAAATCCAACGTTCCCGTTCCGCTGAGCAACCCCGTGGCAGAATTTGCTAGCGCGGCACCTGACAAGACCAAGGTCGCCGCCGCCATTACGCGCGTCTCGCCCTGATTGGAGAAGGAGCCAGCCGACACTGTGGTCGTGCCGGCAGTCACTTCCATCAGCCCGCTGTTGCGATGGTTCGCACCGGCCAGGAGTTCCAGGTTCGCGGCGACCTCGAGGGTGCCACGATTGTCGAGTTCGGCGTTGATGACCCGACCGCCGCCCGTGCCCTGGAGCACGCGCAGAACACCGTCGGCCGCATTGAGCAGTGTTCCGGTGGTC
>JAEUHE010000086.1 GCA_016793885.1 Verrucomicrobiales bacterium | reverse complement strand
GAATCCCGCGGTCCTCACACAAAGGCCGCTGAGGTCACAGAGGCGAAGCGGAGACCGAGGGTTGAACCGCAAAGGACGCAAAGGACGCGATGTGGGAAGGAGAAGGAGACGGAAAGGGCGACGGATTGCACATTGCGAATTGTTCATTGCTCATTTGCCATTGCCGAGAAATGAGGCCCGCTGCGCTCGGGGCTGGGGCAGGCGGGCGACGCTACAATTGATAGGGGCCGTGTCGGGGTCCCCAATGTGCAATGTGAAATGAGCGATGAACAATGTGCAATCCGGCTCCCCGCCGACCTTTGCGAGCACCAACGCCACTAGGCTTTCCGGAGGGGAACCGAGGGTTGAACCGCGATGTGGGAAGGGGAAGGAGACGGAATGGGCGGCGGATTGCACATTGCGAATTGTTCATTGCTCATTGCTCATTTGTCATTGCCGAGAAATGAGGCCCGCTGGGCTCGGGGGATTATCCGAGCACGGAAAATCCTACGGCCCATTTCCCGTCCCCAATGTGCAATGTGAAATGAGCAATGAACAATGTGCAATCCCCTGCTCCCCCTGCTCCCTCCGCTCCCCGCCGACCTTTGGTGTTCTAAGGAGCCGCGGCGGGAGCGGCGCGGCGTGCGGGCCATCGCTCCTGGATGACGCGCACCATATGGTCAGCCATCATGCCGTGAGCCTTGGCGTTGGGATGGCCGTCATGACGCGAGACTGCCAGCGACCGATAATCGATGTCCTGCGTTAGAAAAGGCTCCGCTCCCTGAACCACCACCACGCCGCGTTGGGTGAAAAAGTCGCTGATGATTTGATGCGCCTCCTTGAAGAAGGAGTAACGGTCAATCATGTTGAACTCCGGGATCAAATACCCGATCAACATCGCTCCTCGGCGCTGGCAGTAATCGATCATGAACTGGAGATGCGGCTGGCTTTGTTCCCATCCCAGGTACCCCTTCTGATGCGACTGGTGAATCATATGGTCGAACTCCGAGCCGGGCATCACCACGCCCCGGAGCTTCAGCTCCAAGTTCACTTTCGGAAGCGTCCAGCCCACCACCTTGGAGGAGAAGATCAGCTGCTGCAGCATGCGCACCCGGTCCAAGGATTTCTCGGTCGCCACGGGGGCCGCCGCCGCCACCGCCACCGCCGCCGGAGTAGGCGCAGGCGCAACAGTCTCGTTGGTCTGGACCCCGTACACATCGTTGAGATTGTATCCCAGAATCACGATCGAGGGCTGGAACAGGTCGCAATATTTTTCGAAATCGAGGCGATTCCGTAGCGTGTTGTTACCCGGGCGACTGGCATTCAAGACCCGGACACCGCCCTGGAAGGCGGGAAGGCCGCGAAGCTTGCTCTCCAAGGTCTGCGAGAACGTGTTCTCAAACGGAACTCCGGCCCCATACATGATGGAATCGCCCAGCACGAGAATGCGCAACTCGCCCTCTTGAGCGTGATACTTGCCCGACTCCACCTCGGTGAGAATCGTGCTGGTCCGCTGCTCGTTCTTGAGATTCACCTCGCCCTGATCCCAATTCAGCAGCTGAGAATCGACCCGCAGCAGCACCTCCCCCACGAGGAAGAACACCACCAGGAACAGAGCCACGCTCCGCAGCTTAGAACTGAAAGTAGATGAATTTCTTTTCACCATAGGCTCCCCAAATCAGAACCATCCATGTGACCGTCGCGAAGGCGACCACCGACGCCAGCCGCCCCTGAATGCGCAGCGGATACAGCTCGGTCCGCTTAACCCATTCCATCGCCAGCATGATCAGCACAAAGACGAAGCACTTGCCAGTGCCTTCCGGCAGAACGAAACGGGCGTCCGTGACCATTCGCCAGCAGTAACCGATGGCATCCCCAAAGCTCATGGAGCGGAAAAAGACCCAGGCCAAGGAGACCAGACAGAACGTCGACACCACATGCAGCACCTCAACCGGCGAGGGCAGCCAACGCCCGGGAGCGATCATCTCGGTGTGCTGCCGGTTCCGCGCAGTGAGCAGCAGCGGCATGAAGTACAGGGCATGCAACAGACCCCAGATCACGAAAGTCCAGTTGGCCCCATGCCACAGACCGCTCACGAGAAACACGATCAGCGTGTTGCGAACGCTCTTCCACTTGCCACCCCGGCTGCCTCCCAGCGGGATGTAAAGGTAGTCGCGAAACCAGGACGAGAGGGAGATGTGCCAGGTCCGCCAGAACTCCGCGACATCCCGGGAGAAATACGGCAGCCGGAAGTTTCGCATCAACGAGAATCCAAACAGCCGCGCCGTCCCGACCGCCATATCCGAGTATCCGCTGAAGTCCCCGTAAATCTGGAAGCTGAAGCAAAGCAAGCCCACGATCAACTCCCCCGAGGTCATGCTGCCATAGTTATCGAACGAGCGATCCGCGATCACCGCGCAATTGTCGGCGATAACCAGCTTCTTGAACATGCCCCATAAAAACTGGTTGGCGCCGTCGATCAGCTGGTCGGGGCCCACCGTCCGAATGGATTTGAACTGCGGCAGGAGATGCGAGGCACGCTCAATCGGCCCCGCCACCAATTGTGGGAAAAAGCTGACATAGGCCAGGAAGGCCAGCCAGTCCTTGGTCGGTTCGATATGCCGGCGGTACACATCGATGCCATAACTAATGCTCTGGAAGGTGTAGAAACTGAGGCCGACCGGGAGGATGACGGACAGGGACACCGGATTGGCCTGCAAGCCCAGGCTATGGAGCAGATCCACATAGCTGGCCGCGAAAAAGTTGAAGTACTTGAAGAAGCCGAGAGCGGTGAGGTTCGCCGTGATGCTGACCCCCAACAGCATTTTGCGATGCTTCGGATTCGTGAGCCGACCCAAACCCAATCCCACGGTGAAATCCAGCACGGAGCTGCAAAAGAGCAGCAGCAGGAATCTCCAATCCCACCAGCCATAGAAGACGTAGCTCGCCACCAGCAGGATAAAGTTCTGGGTCTTGAGCCGATTCGCGCCCAGTCCCCAGTACAGCAGGAAGACGCACGGCAAAAACCATGCAAAATCGAGCGATGTGAAAAGCATAAGCTTCGGCGGCCAGCGGGCTTCAGATTGGGTAGGTCAGATTGCCCAAATCGATCGGCTAACCTTTGAGGTTGGCCTGGTACCAGGAAAGCGCTTCGTCGAGACCCGCGCTGACATTATAGGTGGGCTCGTAGCCGAGCACCTTGCGAATCAGTGAGATATCCGCCTGGGAGTGGCGCACATCGCCCGCTCTGAATTCCGCATAAAGCGGGGCGACCTTCTTCAGGTGCGGATGATCGTTCATCAGGCGCTCGCGCAGCAGCTGGAACAGCTGGTTCAGCGTCAAACGCTGATCGAGAGCGACGTTAAACACCCGATGCCCGGTCGGGAGACCCGGATCGGTGGCGGCCAGGATGTTGGCCTGGACCACATTAGCAATGTAGCAGAAATCGCGACTGGTCTCTCCATCCCCATTGATCTGGATGGGCTGATTGCGAATCATCGACGCAATCCATTTCGGGATGACCGCCGCGTAGGCGCCATCGGGATCCTGGCGGGGGCCAAACACATTGAAGTAGCGCAGACCGGTGAGCTTCATCCCATAGCAGCGGGAGAAGACCCCGGCATAGATCTCGTTCATCAGCTTGGTGGCGCCGTAGGGGGACAAGGATTCGCCGATCGCCTCCTCGCGCTTGGGCAGGGCGGGATGATCACCATAGACCGCGCTGCTGGAGGCATAGACGGCGGACTTCACCTTCTCGAGATGAGCCGCCCAGCAGATACTGACGAAGCCGTCCACATTCGAGGCATTGCTGGTGACCGGATCCTCGATGGACCGGGGCACCGACCCCAGGGCTGCCTGGTGCAGGAGATAGTCGGCGGAGCGGCAGGCCTCGCGGCAGGTTTCGAGGTTTTGAATGTCGCCGTTCACAAAGCGAAAGCGCGCCCATTGAGCGGGGGTCACCAACCCCCGCACCTGGTCGAGGTTTTTGGTGAACCCGGTCGACAGATTGTCGAGTCCCACCACTTCCTGATCGAGCGACAGCAGCTTTTGCAGCAGGTTGGAGCCGATAAAGCCGGCCGCTCCGGTCACGAGCCAACGGGCCGGCTTCCGAGCCAGCTGCTCACAAACTTCTTGGTACCTATTATTCATTGCGTTGAAAATCAGACTTTACGGGTCCGAGGCCTGGCCGGCCCGGCGAGATCACCCGCACACACCAACCAGTGCTATTATCGGCTGCAAACGGCCCGGGTATAGGGGCAATTTTAGGCCCCGGCGCTCGGCGGCGCGATAGACCCAGTTGATACTAGGGAACAGTGGGGGTGGGGCCAGACTAAAAACCAAGCCTCCGCAGCATTCGAAGTTGCTTATTGGCTGTCCAATTGCTAGACATACTTCGCTCGCACGTGAAAGGATCGTAAAATCATGACAACCATTCGTACATTCGTACTCGCCCTTACTACCCTCGCCCTCTTATCCAAACCCGCTGAAGCCACCGTTCGTTATATCGATATTTGCGGTGTGCTTACGATGAATCAGATTCCCACTTCGGGGCTGCTGGTGGAAGCGGTCCGCTGCAGCGACAATGTGGTGCTCGTCTCCCAATTGACTCAGCCCGGTATTATTTTCAACTACCATCTCCGCTATGAGGACGAGGACGATGGCCTGCCTGGAGGCGAGTTTCAGGGTAATCTCACCCCGATCCCAGTTTTTATGCGGGTGTCGTATCCCGGCTGCCCGACGCCGCTGATTTTTTCCTGCGATGAAATCGCGGCCGGGTATGAAGCCACCATTGATGGCAAGCTAACCCTCTACAAGAACCTGGATTGCGCCACGCCGTTGCCGTTGATTGGGGACTTTGTATTCCTGGATCGGAACGACAACGGCCTGCAGGAGGACAATGAGCCGGGCGTTCCGGGCGTGACGGTGCGACTTTCCTATCCTACCCCGGGAGGCGGGACCACGGTGATTGCCACCAACACCGACGCAGCCGGTCGCTACAGCTTCACTCCCCCAATCAGCAACACGGATGTGCTGGTGCAGGTCGACACCTCGACCTTCCCTCCCGGCAAGGGACCCGGTAAATGCGACGGCACCTTCGATGTGCTGTACACCGGAACGAAGCCCATCACGACCGTGGATTTCTGTCTGGTGAATGCGCCCGTCATCGATACGGACACGGATGGACTTCCGGACGATTGGGAGACGCGCTACGGGTTGAATCCGAACAGCGCCGCCGATGCCGGCATCGATTCCGACTCCGACGGTATGGGCAACCTCGACGAGTTTGAAGCCGCGACCGATCCCAAGAATCCGCAGAGCCGCCTGGCGCTGAGTTCGGTTGAGATTGTGGGAGCCGATGTGCGGCTGCGGTTTCAAGCGCAGCGATGGAAAGCCTATCAGGTGGAGCGGCTGAACGAAGCCAAGGCGCAGATCGAGTGGGTGGCGGTGGGAATCGCGGTCACGACCCCGGGAGAATCGGGAGAAGTGTTTGTGGATGATATCTTCGGTGCCAACCGGACGATCCGTCTCTATCGCCTGCGCGTCCTGCCGTAAGGCCAACGCGGACCGGAGTGCGCAGGCCGCACTCCGGTCGGCGGGGAACCGAGGAAGCAGGGCGAGCAGGGAGAGCAGGGGATTGCACATTGTTCATTGCTCATTTCACATTGCACATTGGGGACCCCGACACGGCCCCTATCAATTGTAGCGTCGCCCGCCTGCCCCAACCCCGAGCGCAGCGGGCCTCACTTCTCGGCAATGACAAATGAGCAATGAGCAATTCGCAATGTGCAATCCGCCGCCCATTCCGTCTCCTTCCCCTTCCCACATCGCGGTTCAACCCTCGGTCCCACTCCGGAAAGCCTAGTGGCGTTGGTGCTCGCAAAGGTCGGCGGGGAGCAGAGGGAGCAGAGGGAGCAGGGGATTGCACATTGTTCATTGCTCATTTCACATTGCACAATGGGGCGTAGGATTTTCCGTGCTCGGATAATTCCCCGAGCGCAGCGGGTCTCATTTCTCGGCAATGACAAATGAGCAATGAGCAATTCGCAATGTGCAATCTGCCGCCCATTCCGTCTCCTTCCCCTTCCCACATCGCGTCCTTTGCGGTTCAACCCTCGGTTCCCCGCTTCGCCTCTGTGACCTCAGCGGCCTTCGTGTGAGGACCGCGGGAAATGACGCTAGTCTAGTTCAACACCCGGGCCCAGTAATCGGGCACTGCCGGCGAGGGCGCCAACACGCGCGTGTCTCCGGCGTAGGAAGGATCGTACTCGAAGGCTCCAGCGTCGCGGGAGGCCGATCCGAGATCGGCGTCGGCGAAGAAGTTGGGGTAGTTGAACGCCGTGACCTTGCGGGCACGTCCTCGCGCCGGGCTGGAGGAGGTGAGCCAATACAGCCCCCGGGCGGTATTGAGGAATCCCGGATTCGAGGTTACCAGGTCGGAGGCCGTGCGGGGATCCCCGGCCGACGACGGCTTGTTGAAGACATTGTTGCTGCTGTAGATGATGGTGCCGCTGGGGCCCGCCAGGCAGGGGTACCAGGAAGGGCCGGCCATGATGATGTTGTTCGCCACGACCAGCCGGCAATTCTCCGCAATGACGCAATACTCCGAGGCGATCAGCGTGTTGTTGAGAATATAGTTGGTGTGGTTGTACTTGCTCCAGATGGTCAGTGCGCCGACCCCATTTCCATACACCAGATTGTTGTTAACCACCACGTTGCGGCAGTCTCCGTAGGAGTCATACACCTGGATGCCCCAGCTCAGGTTGTTGCGAACCACATTGCCACGAATGACCAGATTGGTCCCGCTGACATACATGCCGTGGTCCTTGCGCGTGTTCATGCCGCAGTTCTCGATCAGGTTCTGCTCGATCACCGTTCCGTGCAGGTTATAAGCCGAGATGCCCTGGCCCGTGTAGGAGCCATTGCTGTTCTGGACGGCGCTGGGGTGACCTCGCCCGGCGTTCTGAATCCAGCAGCCGCGGATGGTCGAGTTGGTCCCATTGATCTTGATGCCATCGATGTAGGAGGACTGCACATGAACCCCTTCGACCATCACATTGTGAATGCCGTCGGCGGAGTAGATGGCGTGGGAACCCGGGGATCCCACCACTTTGGCTCCCCATTTAACCGTGGAGCGGACGGTGCAGCCCCGCTTGTAGATGTAGATCGTGGGATAAGTTCCCGGGAGCAGATTGATGGTGTTGGACACGCCGACCTGAGCCATGGCGTGACTGAGCGACCAGGGCGAGCTGGGGCTGAGGCCGTTGTTCCCGGCGGAGCCACTGGGCGAGACGTAGTAGTTGGTTCCGGTCCATCTCACCGTGAGAATGGCGATGGTGCTCTGCACCGAGCCGCGCGCATTGCGCACGGTCACTCGGATTCTGCCTCCGTTGTCCGAGACCTGGCAGTTGCTCCGGACGTAGGTCGGGCTGTCGGTGCCCACCGGCGATCCGTTGAAGGTCCAGGAGTAGCTCAGGGGTGCGTCCCCCGTGGCGGTCACGGTGAAGGTGGCGCTCCGACCGGCATCGGCATATTGATTGGTGGGCTGCACCAGAATTCCTGGAACGTCGCTGTTCACCACCTTGAGCTGCTTGGGCGGGAGAACGGGATTGTCGGCCGCGACGAGCCTCGACCCGTTGAAGGACAGGCCTGCCGCGATACCGAGGCAGAGGCAAATGGTGAAAAACTTCTTCATGGCGGATGATGACATTGGCTCCCAAGCACTGAAGAACCGCGAGCAGTCCGCATGCCGCGAACGGTGGTCGCCGAGGTGTTGCGCATCGAAGTGCCTAGGCGGAAAGAGCCTGCGTCCCACGAACGAGAAGGCGAGAGCGACGGCACGCCGCGTCGGCGCGCTGCAACTGTCCCAAAACCGACCAGCATCGATCCAGTCCCGGTCAGGGGATCGGATCGGACGGCCAGGTGGCGACTTGGGATCTCGAGGAGTTTGCGCTCCTCTCTTGCAGTTATACATCACGTCAGAATCGGATTCACATCTCACCGTAGAAGTCTGAGGAAACGACTGAAGATTCAGGCAGCTTTCATCCGGCGCGGTTGGAGCGGGTTCAGCATTCGGTGCGTTTGGTTCCATTCATATATAGGCACGCCTTCCCAGTTCTCCAAGACTTTTTCTTCAGGAAGTCCCGGTTTCGGTGTGATCTAGACGGGGTGAGGGTGGATCGGCGTCAGGTGAAAATTCGCGACGGACGCGGTGGCCTCAGGCCGGGCTTTCAGCCCGGGATGGAAGGGGGGATGGCCACCTGGGGTTGTCACCCCCGGCTCGGATGGCACGCACCGTTGGTGCTCAAGGCCCCTCACACCCCTCGGCCCGGCTGAAAATTGTCTATTGACGACTACAACCCCTGAGGGGAGATTCCCCTATGTCACGTTTTGAGCCATTATTGGTTGCGGAGGTCGGCTTGAGGGTGGCCCAAAGTCTTAATTTTTGCTTCACTCTAGACCCGCGCCTTGAGCTATCGCTCTGAGTGTTCGCTTCGTGAAGTTGTAACCGTGTCCCTGATAAATGATTCCCCTGAAATCACACTCGATTCTTGGTGTCGTCCCGCTCTGGCTGATTTGGCTGGGGGTGTGGGTATGCCCCGCCGGGCCGGTGGTGGCGGCCGACCCGCCTGGGTTGTTGACCCAGGCTCCCGTGATTGTGCGTCAGCCTCAGGAGGAAGCCGTGATCGATGGGGATGACGCCACCTTTGTGGTCGTGGCCTTTGGTGCGCCGACGCTGGAGTACGCGTGGACGTTCAATGGTGAGCCGGTGGGCACGAACAGTCCGATGTATGTGCGCCAGAACTGCCAGCTTTCGGACCGTGGCGCGGAAGTGCGGGTCAAGGTCAGCAATGGTTTGGGGTTCGTCGATTCCGCCCCGGCCAAATTAAGCGTCAGGTCCGGAGGCACGCAGTATTATATCTCTCCCAGCGGCTCCGCTACCAACACCGGTCGGTCGCCGCTCTCGCCCTGGACCTTGCGTCAGGCGCTGACGGTCATCGGCCCTTCCAACACGTTGAACTTGATGCCCGGGACGTACCCGTCCATTCGCGTCAGCTATCATGGGTGGACCCTTCGCTCGACTACGAAGTGGGGTGCCAAGATTGTCGGCACTCCCTACACCCACGGAGTGCATGTCTTCGATGGCGTCGATGATCTCTTGATCGAAGACATTCACATCGCGTCCTCGCACATCGACGGCATCAAGCTCGGGGGCAGCCACTCCACGATACGCGGTTGCTGGATCGAGAATGCGGGTCGCGGACATCCCTTTGCCGTGACCAACACCAGCGGCCTCTTCACGGGGCAGGGTATTTCTTCGCACAACTACAACGACACGCTCATCGAGAACTGTTTGATCGAGAAGTGTGGCATGCAGATCCGCTTTGATCACGGGATCTACGCCAGCGGCACCAATGTCGTGATTCGTGGCAATGTGATTCGGAACAATCTCGGCTGGGGCGTGCAAATCTACGATTCGTTTGGAAAGAACGACCAGGCCATGTTCCACAACAATCTGGTGTACGGCAACGGGCTGGGTCCGTTGACCCTGTGGGCGGCGGACGGACTGACAAACTTCGTGTTCAACAACACTCTGCTGGGTCTGGATTACTGCCTGATCATCGAGTACGGCCACACCTTCCTTTACAATAACATCCTGGCCGCCGGGCCGGCTTGGCATCCGGTGGTTGCGATCCAGGTAAACACCACTTTGGAGGGCGGCTATAACCTGATGAACAAGCCAGGGAACGTGGGCGATATCCGGCTTCCCAACGATTTTACCGCCGCGGATCCGGGTTTTGTCGACCCCTCCCGTGGGCTTTACTGGCTGCGGTCGAACAGCCGCGCCCGCGCCGCTTCGGGGCCGGACCCCTGGCCTGTGTCAGTGGACTTTTTTGGTGGCGCTCAGAATCCCGCGGCCCATACCGATCTGGGAGCTTTCGCCTACGATCCGGCGCTCGCGGCCGATGTCCGTATTTTGGAGCCGTCCTCCGCCGCCCCGGGGGCTCGGCCCGACTACTGGGCTCGTCCGGAGGCTCACGATCCCTCGTTAAGCGCCTTCGCCGGCGCGGTGTTCCGTGATGCCAACGCGAATGGGACTCGCGATTCGGGCGAAAGTCTGCTCCCAGCCTGGAACCTCGAGCTGTCGGGTGCTGCCAGCGGGGCGGTGGCGTCGGCCGCGAGTGGTCGATTCGCCTGGGCGAATCTGCCTCCGGGTGACTATCAACTGGCCTTGGAGGCGAGGGCGGGATGGATTCAGACCTCGCCCGGGACGGGCTCGAGGGCGCTTTCCTTGGCCGCCGGAGACTATCCCGAACTGGTCGAGATGGGGGTGGTGGAATGTCCTACCAATCAGATTCGCATTCAAACCGTGCGTTGTGAAACCGGGAAAATCTGGGTGGAGTTCTCCGGACTCGTGTCTTCGGAGAGCTTGCGCCTGGCCTCGGATTTCCAGTTTGTTCCCCCGCTCACCGTCTCCAATGTCGAGGCGCAGGCTGATGGCCGGACTTTTGCCGTTTCGGTGACGGATCTCGATCCCTTGGCGACCTACACTTTGACGACGTCCGATGTCCTTGATCTATGCCAGCGGCCAAGCCGGATCATTCCGGTGAAGTTTAGCTGCAACGAGGTCGTGTTGACCACCCATCAGGTGGACGCCAACACGCTGTTGTTGCTGTGGGTTCAGCCGGGCGTTCTCCAGGAATCCGACGGTCTGAGCGGTCAATGGAATGATCTGTCCTCGGCGGGTTATGTGATGATCTCCTCCAGCAACCGGCACGGCTTCTATCGCGTGGTGGGGATCAGTCCGACCGGCTCTCCCTAAACCTAGCAGCCTGTCGGACTTGTCACGACCGGACGTAAGTCCGGCTGTGGAGCCCGATTCTGCTGAGTTATCTTTTAGGAAACGTCGCGACAGGCTGCTAGCCGGAAGCTTTCTCCCCCGAATGAGACCCTTCGCCACTGTTCCCTTGGGCGGCGCGGAGTTTGGCGAGCAGCGGTTCGGTGAGTCGTTGAATCGCTGGCTCCTTCAGCAGTGCTCCCGCTGGACCGGCGATCTCAATCACTTCGACACCTCCGCGGGCGCCTTGGCCCCAACCTTCGGTGCGATCGTGCGCGGAGTTGGCCGAGTTGTTGGCCGCCCGCAGCAGCACCAGCTTTCCGCTGTAAGGTTTGAGCGTGCCGCCGGCGCGCGCGGCGTCGGCACCGTGCGGAGCGGCCTCTTCGCCAGACTCTGGACGCAGCTCATCCTCGGCCGCTCCGGGTGATTTCCAGAGCCCGACAATCTTGGAATAGAAGCCTTTGCCTTTGGACGGCGACGAGGGTTTGGGGATGATGGCCGCGGGCGAGTTCGGAGCCGGCGCCCCTTCCGCCGAGTTCGCGTAGGACGGTGCGGCGCTGTCGATGATCGCGAGCAAGCCGATGGTCTCGCCGGCTGCCACCAGCAGTCGGGCAATCTCGTAGGCAACGGCGGCGCCAAAGGAATCTCCCACCAGGAAATAAGGCCCCTTGGCCTGGAAGGCTTGGATCTCCTGCAGGCTTTGCTGAGCCAGCGCGACAGCCTTTTCCGGGTGACTTAGCTCGTCACGGGTCGCCTGAATGGGAACGCCAAACGAGGGCTGTGTCGCCCCCAGCCGTGCAGCCAGGCCTTTCAACTCGCTGGCGTCCGTCCCACCTTCCATCACGAAAAAGAGCGGAGGAAGTGATCCTTCCGCGTGCAGTGGGAGCAGCCCGCGAGGGATGTTCTGGATTTTCTCGCGATCCAGCCACTGGGCCAAGGATTCAAGCGTGGGATGCTCGAGCAGCTGGACCGGCGAGATCCGTCGGCCGGTTTTTTCCTCGATCTGGGCCACCAGCCGCAAGGTGGCCAGAGACTTTCCGCCCAGCTCGAAAAAGGAATCTCCCGTCCCAATCGTCTCGACTCCCAGCAGCTCTCGCCAGAGGTCGCCCAACAACAGCTGGGTGGGGGTGGGCCGGGGCGACTGCACGACTCCCAGGCTCGGAGCGCTGGCCGCCCCTGGCTTGGCCGCGGGCTGTTCGATGGCTGCGGCCGGCGCGCCTCCGCGCGCTCGTCGTGATTGCGCGATCCCCGCCAACGCCTCCATGTCCCCGAGACGCAGATCGGAGACGCTGAGGAACGAGGTTAAAATCTTCTCATAATCAGCGAAGGCCTGCTCGATCGACGAAGCGTCGAAGAGATGGGTATCGTACTCCAGCTGCAGCCGGATGCCCTCTTCGCTCTCGATGACGACCAGCGTCCACTCGAAGAGCGCTCCGCAAGTGACGGAGTGCATGGGAGTGAGTTGGACCCCCGCCATCTCCTGGGGGCGGAGAAACGTCTTCTGGTAAACGAAATACACCTGCAGCCATTGCAGCCATTCTTGGTGAGGAGCAGGCGGTATTCCGCTCGCGACCTTCTCGAAGGGGTAGCTTTGGTTGGCAAACGCCATCAGAGACAGCTCGCGCACCCGCCGGAGGAGCTGCTTGAGGGTCGGGTTGCCGGAGAAATCCAATCGAACCAGGATCGGGTTGGCAAAAAAGCCGATCAAATCCTCGAGCTCCGTCTGTCCCCGATTGGCGGCCGTGGAACCTGTGAGAATCTGATCGTTGCCGGAATAGGCGCGGAGCAGCAGCCCATAGGCAGCCAGGTAAACCATGGCCGGCGTCAGGTTTTGCTTAAGACAAAAAGCTTTGATCTGGTCGGCGAGCGCTTGATCGACCAGCCGAGTGCAGAGTCCACCGGGAAAGCTGCGTCCGGGTCGACGGGGCCGATCCGTGGGCAGATTGACCAACGGGATCGGCTCCTTCAGCTGGCCGGTCCAGTAGTCACGCTGATCGGCCGCCTCTTCGGAACGCAGCCAATCCTCCTGCCAATGAGCAAAGTCGGCATATTGAAGGGGAAGCTCAGGACGCTGGGAGCCCGTGGCCAACGCCGAATAGGTGGCGGCCAGCTCATGAAGCAGGATGCCCTGGGACCAGCCGTCGCAGACCACATGATGCGTCGTGAGCAGGAGCACATGGTCCCACTCTCCGCGCTTCAACAGCCGCGCCCGCAACAGCGGCGCTTCGGTCAGCTGAAACCGGAGGCTGCCCTCCTGCACCATCGCGGCATGCAAGCGCACCTCTTGTTCGTCCTCCGACCACTGCGTGCAGTCGGTCGTCGCCAGCTGGATGGTCTTGCTGGGGTGGATCACCTGAACCACCTCCCCCGCCTGGGTCTTGAGGCTGGTCCTCAGAATCTCATGGCGCACCAGGATCGCATTCAAAGCCGCTTCCAGGCGGGTCAGATCCAGGGGGCCGGCCAGGTGGGCGGCGAGCGGGACGTTGAGGGCGGGATGCCCTCCCGGCATGAGACGGTCCAGCAACCAGAATCGGCATTGGGCCGTGGTGGCTGGAAAAATGACTACCTCTTCGGTAGATGCGCCCGTGGGCTCATCACCCGATCGTCCCCGCAACTCATGCTTTGTTTCCACTCAAATGACCGAAACCCGCTTTTAACTAGGAGCTTAGCTTTTGTTTACGTCCTTCCCTGGAAACCCGTCGAACTCCTTGCTTCAGGGTGGGGCCGCCCTCCGACACAGATTTCTGAGCTGCCTGGACTAGCCCCTCGATTGTTTTGTAGCTGAAGAACATTCGTGGAGTCAACGGCAGCCCGATCTGGCTGGCGCGGCTGGCGACCCGAAAGCTCAACAGAGAGTCGCCTCCCAACTCGAAGAAATTGTCCCGGACGCTGACTTTGCTCAAGCCCAAAACATCCTTCCAAATCGCCGCCAGCTTCTCTTCCAACGGGTTGCTGGGAGCCACAAACTCGTGGGCTTGGCTGCCGGGATCGAGCGCCGGGCGCGGTAGCGCGCGTCGGTTGATCTTGCCATTGGGAGTGCGAGGCATGCCCCGGAGAACCACAATGGCGGAGGGCACCATGAACTCCGGCAGCTTGGTCGCCAGGCTTTCCTTCAGACGCTTGGCCAGCTGCAACTCGCCCAGGTTTCGGGCCGGGTTGTTCGAACAGCTCTGCAGGTTCACGGCGCTTCCGCCTCCCGCACTCGCCTCGCGGAACGCCGGAAGCACGGTGCGCCCTGCCTGCGGCGGCTGGGAGAAAACAAAGTCCATCAAACCCGGCCGATCCGCTCCGCCTGGCCGGATGTCCAACTGCAACTGCAGATCCTCAGCCAAAGCCCACAGCGCCTCGGGGTCCACGCCGAGATGCTCGGTGGGCGTCTTTTCAAGATGTTGCTGAACGGTCTGCTCCGGCGGGGCCTCCTTGAGGCACCGCCACATGTGCACATCCCGCGACAGCCTCGCGTTCGGCACATGCCGAAATCCAACCGGCGCTGCCGAGGTCCGGCCCAGCAACAATCGCGCGCGATCCAGGCTCAGGCCTTCGTCTGACCAATCATGCCACTCGGTGACCGGCAGCTGCTCCACCTCCGAACTGGTGTGGAGCACGATGTCGTAGTGATACTGGGTGGTCTCGCTGAGCTGGCGACCACGCTTGAGCTGGACGTCCACCGCAGTGATCTGCGGGAGAAGCCGCGGGAGCGCCTCGAAGAACTCGGGATCGACCACCAGTTCCAGCTCGTGGCTGGCCTGGTGCCACACCCGACGTCGAACGTCATCCACCGTCAGCTCGGCAGGGGCGCTCTTCAGGGTCGCCGCTGTGTGGAAGCACTCCAGCAGGCTGTGGCTGTGAACGTCGCCGATAAACAGGCGTCCGCCCGGTGCGAGAAGTTTGAGCGCTCCCTGAATCACCCGAATGAAATGGTCGGTATCGGGAAAATGCTGCGAGACGGAGTTCAGGATAAAGAGGTCGAATCCGCCGTGGGGAGCGCCCTCGAGGGAGTCCGCCGTGCCCCGGGAGAGATGAACGTGCTTCAGCCCGCGGCTCTGAATTTCGAGATCGATCATCTCGATCGCGGAGGGCGAGGGATCGGAGGCCCAATACGACTCCGTTTCGGGTGCCAGGCGCAGCAGCAGCTGGCCGGATCCGCAGCCCGCCTCAAAGATGCGCCTCGGCGCCAGCGCCCGAACTCGTGCGGCGGTCGTCTCGACCCACTCCGCAGTTTGGAACTCCGGATTCTCCAGTCCGGTCCAGCCGGCAATCAAGGCATCCACCGTCTCGGGCTTCTTGGATTTGCCCTTCACTTCCTCGACGGCGCGCGAGAAAAGCGTCTCCCAGCGGGATTGCCATAGCTGCTCGAGTTCTTGCGCGGCTGATCGGGCGTTCGGCGTGCCGGCGCCGGATCGGGCGCTGACGTAGGCGAGGATCCGTTTCTGGCCCGGCTCGTCCTCGCGGACAATCACCGCGCTCTCCATCACCTCGGGATCCTGCCGGATCAAGGAGTCAATCTCTCCCAGCTCGATCCGGAATCCGCGCAGCTTGACCTGATTGTCCATCCGCCCGACCAACTCCAGCTCCCCGTCTTCCCGATAGCGGGCCAGGTCGCCGGTCCGATAGGCCCGCGCGCCCGCTTCCGCGAACGGGTTGGGGATAAATCTGAGCTCCGTCTGGTCGGCGCGATGCAGGTAGCCGCGGGCGACCCCATCGCCGGCGATCAGCAGCTCGCCGGTGACCCCGATCGGAACCGGACGCAGTTCCGCATCGACCACATAGACCTGCGTGTTGGCCAAGGGCCGGCCGATGGTGGCTCGCTCGCCGGTGCGCCGCAGCGTCCAGGTGGAGTAGGTGGTGGTCTCCGTAGGGCCATACAAATCGTAAACCTTCCGGATGTGAGGCAGGCCGTAGATGCGGTCCACCAGAGGCGTTGCCAAAATTTCTCCGGCCAGGTTCACCACTTGGGTGCTCGAAGGAATTGACTGTTCCTGAACCAGCTCGGCGATGGCCGAAGGAACGGTATTGATGAGCGTGACCTGATCCCGCGCGGGGAGCAGGGACAGCTGCAAGGCGTTTTCGGCGATGAGCACTTTGCCCCCGCGGCTCAGGGTCACAAACAGCTCAAACACCGAGAGGTCGAAGCAGATCGAGGTGGAGGCGAGCACCCCGGCCATCTCCTCATCGCTAAACGCCTCCTTGCCCCAGTGGATAAAGTTGGCCGCCTGTCGATGCTCGATCGCCACGCCCTTGGGCTGGCCGGTCGAGCCGGAGGTGTAGATCACATAGGCGAGATGCGACTCGGAGGCGCCGCCGAGGGCGTTGGCGATGGACCCCGGTGGGACGGGCTCATCCAAGAACAGCACCTTGGCGCGGTGCGGAGGGAGCGACGACGCGAGCTTTCTCTGGGTGAGGATGATCGGCGCTCCGCTGTCCTGAAGGTACGAGGCCAGCCGCTCGCGCGGGTAGGCGGGGTCCAGGGGCACATAGGCCGCTCCTGATTTCAGAATGGCGAGCGTGCCGATGACGAGATCGAGGTTTCGTTCGACGCAGAGCGCGACCAGGCTGTCTGGCCGGGCCCCGTCCTGCTGAAGCTGGCGGGCAAAGTGGTTGGCTCGCCGGTTCAGCTCCTCGTAAGTCAGCTCCTGGTTGTCGTGGATCGCCGCGATGGCTTGCGGCGTGCGCAGGGTTTGGGCTTCGATCAAGCCATGGATCGTCGACCCCTTCGGGTAGGCGCGCTGGGTGCGATTCCAGTCCACCAGCAGCTGCTCGCGCTCCGCCGGGTTGAGCAGGCTCATCGACCCCAGGGGCTGCTTGGGGTTTTGCACGATGCGAGCCATCAAGGTTTCAAAGTGGCCCAGCCAGCGCTCCACCGTCGATCGGTTAAAAAGATCCGTGTTGTACTCACACTCGAGGTCCAGCGTGTGGTCCCCTTGAACCAGATTGAAAAACAGATCGAAGTTCACGAACTGCTTCGCATTCGTCATCAGCTCAGTTTTGAGCGAGAAGAAATTCAGACGATCGAGGCCTCGTCGGTCGATGTTGAACAGGACGGACAGCAGGGGGAGCCGGCTGGGGTCGCGCTCGATCTTCAACTTTCCAAGCAGGGTTCCATAGGTGTAGTTCTGATGCTCGTAGGCATCGAGCACCTCGGTCTTGACCTGCGCCGCATATTCCGCGAAGGGCTTGGCGCCGTCCACGGCGCTGCGCACCGGAAGGAAATTCAGGCAGTGTCCCACCAGGTCGTTGCTTCCCACGATGGTTTGCCCGGCGGCTGGGATTCCGACCACGATGTCGTCCTGCCCGCTAAGCTGGTGCACCAGGGTGGTGAAGGCCGCGAAGAGCGTGCTGAACAGCGTGTTCCCCATCTGGCCGCTGGTCTTCTTCAGGTCGCGAAACAGGTCCGGATTGCAGCGCCGCACCAGGAACGAGCCCACGTAGGTCTTTACCGGCGGCCGCGGACGGTCGTAGGGCAGATCGAGGACCGGGATGGAGTCCCCTTCGAACTGCTTAATCCAGAAGGCTTCCGCCTGGCGGACCTCCTCGGAGTCCTGCTGCTCACGCGCCCAGGCGGTGAACTCGCGAAATTGCATGGCTGGAGGCAGGGTCAACGACTGCCCCTGCATGAGGGCAGTATAGAACTGCGCTATCTCGTGGAACACCACGCCGAAGGACCAGCCATCGCAGACGGCATGGTGCGTGGTGAACAGAAATTGGTGCTGCTCGCTGCCCAGCTTGAGCAGCTGCATGCGGAACATCGGCCCCCTCACCAAATCGAAGGGCGTGGCCATGTCGTCCGCGATGATCGACTCGATTTGAGCCGCCTGCTGATCCCCGGAAACTCCGGTGAGATCCCATTCGCGGAGAAAGACAATCTCCTGATCGAGGAACGCCTGGTAATCGCCACCGGCTCCAAAGCGGCTGCGCAAGGCGTCGTGACGGTCGACGAACTGCTGCAGCGCTTTCCGGAACTTGCCGACGTCCAGCGGGCCGCTGAACCTGAGCGAGGAGGATTCGTTGTAGGCGCAGTTGGCGTCCTCGCCCATTTGGGCCGCAATCCAGATTTCCTTCTGGGCTTCGGTCAAAGGCACCGCTCCCGGGGGAAGGGAAGCCTCCCCGGAGGCAGCCGCGACTCGGCCCGGGGCGGACGCTGGGCTCACGCCGGCCTTGGCGCCCGGGTCGGGGTCGCGGACCGGGAGGAAGCCGCCAGCCTGCATCTCTTCCACCGAAGACTTGAAGGCCTGGAAGATTTTCTCCAGGTCCTCCTCCGTGTGCGCGGTGCAAATCTGGGCGACGCGCCCCTCCCAGACATGAATGCCGCGATCGCGCAGATGGTAGAACAACAGGCTCGCGTATTTGAGATCCGGATGAAAGTCGTAGTAAAAAACCGAGCTGAACGACTGGATCCGGATGGGCACTTCAATGGACGTGAAATAGTCGTTGAGCCGCCGCACGAGCTTCGCCGTCTTCTCGGTCGTCCTCCGTTGCAGCTCCGGTCCAGCCTGCTCCAGGTAGCGGAGGCTGGCATTCACTGCGGCCAGCACCAGCGGATGACGCACGAACGTCCCGGCGAAAAACGTGACTCCCACCTCGGGGTATGACCCGTCGGCGAAGTCCCACATCCCGCCGTCCAGCGCGTCCATGAACCGCCGCTTGCCCGCCAGGATGCCGACCGGCATTCCTCCTCCAATGACTTTTCCGTAGGTCGCCAGATCGGCTTGGACGCCGAAGTATTCCTGGGCTCCGCCGGGCGCGGCCCGGAAGCCCGTCACCACCTCGTCAAAGATCAGCGCCATGTCCAGCTCCTCGGTGAGCTTGCGGAGCTGATGCAGGAATTCCCGCGGCTGCAGATCCGGATGCCGGGACTGGACCGGCTCGACCATCACCGCCGCGATGTCCGCGGCGCGCTCGCGAATCGTTTCCAGGGATGCCGGATTGCCGTATTCGAGAATCAGAACGTTCGGCAGCGGTGGGATGCCCGGGGCGATGGGCGAGGCTCCCGGCTTCCCTTCGATGGTGGCCGGCCTGCCCAACACCTCGTCAAAAATGCCATGATAGTCACCAGAGAAATAAACAATGGTGTCGCGCGCCGTCACGGTGCGCGCAATGCGGATGGCGGCCATTACGGCCTCCGATCCGGTATTGCAGAACGTGGCTCGCTCCATGCGAGTCATGCGGCAGAACAGGTCGGCTGCCTCGCCGGCCAGCGGAGATTGCGGGCCGATTTCGAATCCCTTCTCCAGCTGCTCCTCCAGGGCCTTCACCACGAAGTCCGGGGAGTGTCCGAAGTAGTTGGCGCCGAAGCCCAGCGTGACGTCCACGTATTCGTTGCCGTCGATGTCCCAAATCTTGGAGCCCTTCGAGCGGGCGCACACGATGGGATACACCATCTGCTTCCACTGCAGGCGGAAATTTCCCGCCGCCCGGGGATCACAGAAATAGGGTCGATGCTTCTGGGCGTAGGTCTTCGAGCTGGGCGTCCGACGATTGTAGCGCTCGATCAGCTCATTCAGCGATTTTTCCTGGCGCGGGGTCAGGCCCCCTTTCGGTCCGAGTTCGATGCCTTTGAAGGGGCCGAAGCGTTTAAGATCGGCAGCGGCTTCGGCCTTCTTGCCCTTGGGTTTGGCCAGGGCGGGAGCGGGGGCGGACGGGGGAGAGGCGGGCTCCGGCTCGCGCCGTGCCGGCGCGCCCAGGGAACGGTCCGCCGCCGCGCGTCCTCTCAACAGGTCCAGCTGTTGCTGCATGATCGCCATTTGCTGAGCGATCACCCGCTCGATCACCGGGTCGTCGCCGGGAGCTGCCGTCAAACTTTCGTTGGTCAGCGTCAGTGCGCTCGGTCGGGAAGCTGTCGGGACCGGAGTCGACGCCGGTGGGCCGCTGGGTTGTGGTGCCACGGGCTGCGGGGCTTTCACCGTGACGGTGGTTTCCACCGGGGGGGCGGTCGTCGGGGCCGGGGCGGGACGAGCGTCGCCCGCGGAAGGGAGCTTGGCGCTGAGGAACGCCGCCAGAGCGCTAATGCTGGCAAGATCCTGCATCAGATCGCGGAAAGCGATTTTGACCCCGAATCGTTTTTGCAGCACCTGGCTGGCCTGGGTGAGGAACAAAGAGTCCAGGCCAAGCTCCATGAACGTCGTTTCAGGAGCCAGGTCGGCCGCGCCCAAACCGGAAAGCTCGCTGAACAGTGCTGTTAACTCGCTGGTAAGGTGCGCGCTAGACCCAGATCCGCTCGAGCCACGAGTTGCAGTCTCAGATTTCATCGGAAGCGATCAACCGAACTGGAAATAAAGTGTCCCGAACTAAGACGTTCTGAGGGTCGAGAGTGAAGAGGCTTTTGGCCCTCACACCTCGGCGTAGGCTGTTTGGGTAGGGGGTACGCTCGGCAGGAACTGCCTGACTCTCTGTCTGTGTGATGAGCCCCGGGATTCCTTCCAAGATAGTCCTTCATTCAACCGAAACATGCCTTTGTCGTTACACGCGAACGTCACAGTAATGATCTTCGGCAATATTCGGAATATCCTAATCCTCAAAGTGCACGAATTCACCTTGTTTCCTAGATAGATTCTTCTTGGTGTGGGGGGAGGATTCAAGGAGAAAAGGGAGAAATCAGGCTGCCGTCCGTCCAGGGTTCTCGCGCCCGCTACCCCGCCAGTTTGAACACCCCCTGGAGCGCTTCTGTCTCCCCATCATGGCTTTTACGGATCTCGCCTCTGGCTCCGGTTCCCCCGTGGGCTTCGATGGGTGGCAGTCTTCAGGACTTCCTGGGTTCGTTCGTAGTGCATCAAAATGCGGCATCAGTAGTTTGAGAAACTTGCCGATGGAAGGTATGGTGCGATACGACGAGATTGTGGACGGCGGCAGTCGGGCTGCGTCCCGGTTTTAGAGCGAGTGAGTTTGGCTCGTTTCAAGTTCACTAATCGTGATCTAAAACATTTTGCAGCAATAGTTTACAACAAGTCGATCGCGCCGGGTTCTAATTGGCTTTGCGAATCGACGGGCACGGAGTGTCTCTCAAATTTTGGCACTTACTTTAGCCGTTAACGAAGGGTGAACCGTCCCGGTTCCAGGAGGAAAACTGTTAAGGTCCTAAAGATTGTAGCAGATTTCATGTTTATGATTAGCCAATCGCGGGTCTGGGTCCGCAAGACAGTTGACTGTCGCGGTCAGGTGCCGTCAACTTCCGGTCAGGTGCTTCGGACACCGGGTGCCTGTTCCATTTCAGGCGCCGTCGGTCCGGCGGCTGTCCGCGCACCTTACCGAAGCTGGCTCGCTGACGCTGACGACAATTTGGCTTTCTGGCAAAGGTAGCACCCTTGAACCGTTTTTCCAACCGATCGATTTAATCATGAAACGTCAGCCTTGTCCTTCCAGTTCATGGGCGTTGGGGCTTCCGACGCTTTATGCCTGCCTGCTTCTGCTCCAACTCACCTTGGGTGACATGGTCGCTGCGGAAGCCGGGCGAGAGGCGAGCGCCATCCCGACCCCGGCGAGCGCGCCCGCCGCCAGCCCGCTCGGCTCTCCCGTGCCGAGCGCCATCAGCGCTTTGGCAGTTCCTGCCCCCGTCCCGGAGGTCATGGATGACAAGCAGAAGCTGGCCGTGGGGGATTCGGTGATTTTCCGGGTGGTGGAGGACCAGGAGTTGGCGAAAGTGCTGAATGTGACCGATGCCGGACAGCTAGACGTCCCGGAACTGGGCTTGGTGCCGGCACTCGGCAAAACCTGCAAGCAGCTGGCCGAGGAGATCAAGGTGCGTCTGGAAGAGACCACCTACATTCGAGCGACGGTGGTGCTGGGGATTCATCTGCTCAACAAAACCATGAGCGGCCGTCGAGTGCACGTCGCGGGCTACGTTCTCCGCCAAGGGCCGCAGGACATTCCTCCCGGCGAGAGTTGGACCGTCAGCAAGGCCATCCTCAACGCAGGCGGGTTCACGGAATTTGCCGATGGCAAGAATGTGAAGCTGGTTCGCAGCGGCCCCAAGGGCACGCCGAGCAAGACGACCGTGATCAACATTCTGGATGTCTTGAAGAAGGGCCGATCCGAGAACGATGTGACGGTTGAGCCCGAGGATGTCATCTATGTTCCTATTCGCAAATGGTGAGCTGATCCTGCCTTGGGAAGCCAGGCTGGGGAGGGCTCCAAGCGGCGCCTTCCGGGCACCGGTGGCGGCGCTTGCGGGTCGACCTGGATACCACATATTTATATGAGCAGAGAGTTACAGCAACTCACGGACGCCGACGCGGGTGGTCGGCAACTTCCGGCCGTAGCAGGTCAGTCTGGCCATCTGTCGACCGCCGCGATGTTTCAGTCCCAGGTGCAGCGGTGGTGGGGTGCCTTTCGCCGGGGATGGTGGATCATTGCTCTGTCTCTGGCGGTCCTGGGCGGCGCGGCGATCAGCTATGCCCTCGTCCGGCGGCCTTCGTATCAGTCCGAAGTGGTGTTGTGGGTCTCCAGCAAGCTAAGCCTGCCGGGCGATCAACGCTCCTTTGCGGAGGATCTGGCCAGCTACATGGGCACTCAGGCGGAGCTGCTGAGGAACGACGCCATCCATCTGCGCGCCTTGGAACGCATTCGTCCTCGGTTCCCCCAGCTGGGGCCGCCCCCCGGCACGAATGAGCTGGTGCTCGTGCCTTTCAAGATCACCACCCGGTCGTCCATGAAGAGCGGCATGCTGGAGGTGGAAGCCATCGGCGCCTCCCCGGACGCCACGCGGGCCTTTCTGGACGCGGTGGTGGAGGAGTATTTTGCGCTGAAACGCGCGTCGCGCCAGCACGCCTCGACCGGCGCGTTGAGCAGCATCACCGACCAGATGAAGGAGGTGGAGGCGCAGATCCAGAAACAGGACCTCGCCATCGCCGGCTTCAGCATTTCCAACAACGTCGCCCTGCTGACCGAGCAGAGCCAGAACGCCGGGGCGAACCTCTCCCGCCTTTCCGACTCCATCTCCGCCTGGCGGACCGAATATAAAATCCTGGACTCGCTGACTCCGGAACAGTTACGCGACCTCGCCCGCAGCAACGATCGCGCCGGGGTCGTGAGCCAGGGACCCGGACTGGAACGAACGCGTCAGAATTTGTCGCTGGGAGGCCCCAGCTCCGACAACGCCTATTTTCAGATCCTCCAGCAGATGGAGGTGCTTCGGTCCAGGCGTGATGAATTTGCGAAAGTCCTGCGGCCCACCCATTCGAAGATGGTGAAGCTGAACCAGGAAATCGCCGGCTACGAACAAACTCTCAAGGCGCTCAAGGAGGAGGGGGCGATTCAGGCGCTGGCGCAGGTCGTCCGGCTCCGGAAGTCGCTCGAGTTGCAGATCGAGGATGCGCAGCTGCAGTACCACACGATGCAGACGAATGCGGCTCGGGCCGGTCGCCTGCTCATGGATTATGAGCGGATGAAGCAGGAGCGGCAGCGCACCCAGGCCATTCACGACAGCATGGCCAGCCTGCTCCAGACGGTGGACCTGCACAACAGCGCCGATCAGGACCCGCTCAACCCGGTGGCGCCCGCTTCGGCCGCCAGGCCCGTTTCCCGCAAGCTGCTCATCATGGTAGGCGGCCTGTTTCTCGGCTTCATGCTGGGCGTGTGGATCGTCGTCCTGAAGGAGTTCCTCAATGATCGGTTCACCTCCCTCACGGAGCTGAGCCATGCGCTGCCCGAGGATGTCATTGGACAGATTCCGGAAAGCACCATCTCGGCCCATCCCGGCAAGCCGCTCAAGCATCAAGATCCCGATCTTCAGCACGCCTTTGTCGAGTCGTTTCGGAATTTGGGAATGTCGCTGCTCTATTCGTTCTCGGGAACCTACAAGCCCAAGGTGATTCTGATCAGCAGCGCTGTGCCGGCCGAGGGCAAGAGCACGGTGGCCTCCAACCTCGCCGCCACGCTGGCGCGGACTGGGGCGCGGGTTCTGCTCATCGATGCCGATTTGCGGCGGAGTTCCATCCACACCATCCTGGGGATCAATGGCAAGCCCGGGCTCCGCGAGGTCTTGGGAGGCATGTGTCAGATCTCCGATGCGATCGTCCGTGTAGATCTTCAGCAGCCGCAGGCCGGCTCGAGCAGGGGGCAAAGCGATGCCGAGCTCGGCAAGCTCTACGTGGTGCCCGCCGGCGATTGCGATCTCTATGACCCCGAAGTGTTCCTGAGCGATGGAATGGACCAGCTCCTGGCTGAGCTGGTTCCCCACTATGACCACATCCTGATCGACACTCCTCCGGTGCTAGCCACCAGCGACATCATGAGCCTGGTTCCGAAGGCGGATTATGTGCTCATGGTGCTGCGTGCTTCCTACACCTCATCGCGCATGCTGCGGGAGGCGCTGAACCGCTTGTATAAGTGCAATGTGAGGGCTCTGGGGGTTGTCTACAACCGCGCCTCGGTCTCCTCCGATTACTTTTACCGCTACAGCCGGGAATACCGCGCGAAGCCGGTTTCGAGCGGCCGAACAGTCCTCGAGCCGGATGTGGTCTATCCGCGGGGAAGCAGCCCCACCTAGTGTTTTCGAGAGGAGCAGGCCATCCTTATAACGGCTGCTGCTGCTGCTCCTCGGCCTCGTTTCCGGAATCAAACCATGCCGTTTCCACCGCCTGTTCATGTTCTTGCGCCGAGCTAAGCAACTCTGGAGCGGCGCTGTGGGGACGAGGCTGCGCGAGCAGGGCTTTTTCCGGAATGTGGCCATGCTGGCGGTGGGCTCGGCGCTGGCCCAGGCCTTGTCTTTCGTCTTGATGCCGGTGCTCAGCCGGATGTACGGGCCGGCAGACTTTGGGTTATTCGGATGCTTCTTTGCCCTGACTGGTGTGGTGGGATCGGTGCTGACGTTGCAGTACTCCCAGGCCTTGGTACTTCCCGAGGAGGAGCGCGCCGCGGCGGGTTTGTTTTTGGCGGGGATGGGCTCGGTGATCATCATCACCCTGGTGGGGATCGCGGTGATCGTGTTCCTGCAGGATTGGGTGCTGCAGGTCAGTGGGATGCCCGAGCTGCGCGGTTGGCTGTGGCTGGCTCCGGTGGCGTTTCTGGTGAGCGGGTTTGGGCAGATGTTCATGGCCTGGGGCACGCGGCAGAAGAACTTCTCGCTTCAGTCCTCCACCCAGATCCTGAGCGCGGTGGTGAAGAATGGGAGCCAGATCTTGCTCGCGCTGGGCGGATTCCTATCCGGTGGCTTGATCGTGGGGCTGCTGGTGGGGGATGCGGTGGCGAGCCTGGTCGTGGCCCGGTGGATGTGGAAACGGGATGGGCACCACGTGCGTCAGGCGTTGAACCGATCCGAGGTCTTGGGCCTGGCTTCCAGGTATCGGGACTTTCCCATCTACAGCTGCTCTCAGAATTTGCTCAGCACCCTGTCGCAGGGCGCGCCGGTCTTGGTGCTGACGCAGCAGTTCGGCATGACGGTGGTCGGCTATTACGCATTCGCATCCCGGTTTCTCCTGACTCCGTGGAGCCTCGCCTACACGTCGCTGCAGCGCGTGCTGTTTCAGCGGATGAGCGAGGCGAACAACGCGCGTCAAGACCTCAAGGCGCTCTTCAAGAAGACCAGCGGTGGTCTGTGCCTGGTCACCATCCTGCCGGGAGCCCTGGGCTATCTGCTCACTCCCGCCCTGTTTCTGCTCCTGTTCGGGGAGGAATGGCGCGCCGCGGGCGAGTATGGCAAGTGGCTGTGGGTCTGGATGGTGCCAGCGTATCTCAGTCTGCCCGCCGCCGTCGCCCTGCGAGTGCGGCGCCAGCAGCGGATTCTCCTGGTCTATGAAATCGTGCTGCTGGTTGTCCGCATTTCGACCCTCGTGCTCGGCGGGGTCTACCTCCGGGACGCGGCGCTGACCATCGCCGCCTTCGCGACCACCGGGGGCCTGATGGAGCTCTGGTTGATTTGGCGGGCGTGGCGGCTCCTCAGCGCCAACCCGATTCTCGCCGCCCCCGGCGCGGTAACCTAGGACAGCTAGGCGACAGTTCGTTTTTTTGTGGTGATGTATTACTGAACGTTATGTGTGGGATAGCTGGAATTATTGCCTCGAGCAAAGATCTGCTGGAGGAGTCTGTGCTGCGGCGGATGACGAGTCGGATGGTTCATCGGGGACCGGATGATGCGGGTGTGGAGTTGACGGGCCGCGTTGGCTTCGGATTCCGGCGCCTGGCCATTCTTGATCTCAGCGCCGCGGGTCATCAGCCGATGTGGGATCCCTCCCGCGATGTGATGATCGTGTTCAACGGCGAGATCTACAACTTCCAGGAGTTGCGGGCGGAGTTGCAGCAGGAAGGGCTGAAGTTCGAGACCGGCACCGACACCGAGGTCCTACTCAAGCTTTACAAGGCCCATGGCATCGAGGCGTTGTCGCGGTTGAACGGGATGTTCGCCTTTGCGATTTATGATTCCCGCAACGAGACGGTCGTGCTGGTGCGCGATCGGCTGGGCGTCAAGCCGCTCTACTGCTGGAAAAAGGACAACACCTTCGCGTTCGCCTCGGAGGTCGCGGCGCTGCGCGAACTTCCCACTTTCCCCCATCGCCTGTCCCAGTCTGCGGTCGGGAGCTATCTGCGTCTGGGCGTTGTTCCGCACTGGACATCCGTTTACGAGGGGGTGATGAAGCTTCCTCCCGGCACCTGGTTGCGGGTTCACCTCCGGGAGAATCGGGTTGAGGGCCCGGTCAAGTATTGGGATCTTCCCGACGTGGGTGAGGAGGAGGGTGTTGCCGAGGAGACTTGGATTGACCGCATCGACGAGCTGCTTCAGGACGCGACCCGTCTTCGGCTGCGATCGGATGTTCCCTTGGGCGTGTTTCTGTCCGGGGGCATCGATTCGGGATTGGTTGCCTCGACCGCTGCTCGTGTTCAGGGGCATCTGTCCGCCTTCACGATGGGATTTGACGAGGAATCGGCGGACGAGACCGAGATGGCGAACATGTCCGCGGAGCACTTGAAGCTGAAGCTGCTGGTGAGCCGGCTGAGCCTGACCGAGGCGATGGATCATCTGCCGCGGGTGATGGGTCATTTTGACGAGCCGTTTGCGGACAGCTCCGCGCTCCCGACGTCCATGGTTTGCGCCGAGGCGCGGAAGCAGTTCACCGTGATGTTGAGCGGTGATGGGGGAGATGAGGTTTTTGCCGGATACCGGCCCTATCTGCGGGCCTGGCAGTGGCGCCATGCCGACCTGGTTCCCACGGCTCTTCGGCGCGCGGCGGCGGCGGGGATCACGCTGGTTTCCGCCCCGGATTCGCGCTGGCGTCGCTTTGCCCACAAGCTTCCCCATCTGGTCGGGCGCTTCGGGCTGGGAGGATCCATCTACGCTTCCGAAGATTGGCTGCAGGGCGCCCTCAAACCGGAGTTTTTCGTGGGCGGAGAGCAGCTCATCCAGTCCTACAACTCTCGCCTGCGGGAGTGGCCGCGCGCGTCCAGCGTTGATCTAGCGCAGCGCACGGACATTCGTCAGTATTTGCTGGAGGACATTTTGGACAAGGTGGATCGCATGAGCATGAGGCACTCCATCGAACTTCGGTCTCCGTTCCTGGACTACCGGATGGTGGAGCTGGGATTGCGCATTCCGACGGCCCTGCGGGTTAAGAATGGCCGGACTAAGTATTTGCTTCGACGACTCTCGGAACGGTATCTTCCCGCCCAGGTTTGTGCCGGGCAGAAGCGGGGATTCTCCATCCCGATTGATGAGTGGTTGTTCGGAAGCAGCGCCTCCGAGGCCTTTCGTCGGACGCTCATCCAGCCCAACAAGCATTTCGAAGACCCCTTCCTTCCGGGGGCCTGCGAGCGGTTGTGGAATCAGGCCTTGCGCAACCCGGCGCTGACTCATGCTGTGTTCAAGGTTTTGTCGTACCGGTGGTGGTGCCAGCAGCAGGCCGCCGGCTGACCAGCCTGACGGGGCGGGACAAAGATCATGGAGAATACAGGTCAGAATCGAGCCAGTGGCGGCTCCGGGACGGCTTCGCCGGGAAATTCCCTCGATGCGGGGGAGCGGGCTGTTCCCGGCGGACCGCTTCTGCTCCGACCAGAGGATCATCTCCGCCGATGGTTTCAAATTGCGGCCACGGCCTTGGGGGTCTGCAGCGTGGTAGCGGCGCAGACCTTGATGGAGGTGCCAGGGTGGTCCCGGTTGGGCATCATCTCGGTGCTCGGCTTGCTGGTGGTTCTGGGGGTGGGCCGGATGGTCGGAGCCGTGCAATTCTCGGTGGGCCGGTGGATTGTGTTGCCGTTCGCTTTTCTGGCCTATTCCATGATCCGCTCGGTTCCTGTCGAGGGCGAGGCCTGGGAGTTTGACCAGATGCTGCAGGTCATTTCGGCATTCCTGCTCGGGCTCGGAATCGCCCTCGCGCTCGAATCGACCATGCCGTTCCGATGGCTGGCCTATGCCCAGGTCATCAGCAGCTATGCCAGCATCATCGGCGGGTTTTTCAGCGCGGGTTCGGAGACCGAGTCGCGCTATTCCGGCCTGGTGGGCAACGCCAACGAGTTTGCGCTCCAGCTCAACCTGGGTGCTGTGCTCGTGTGGCTGTTTCCCAAGAAATCAGGCTGGGCGGCCTGTGTGCTTTCCTTGATTGCCGCAGTGTACGGGGTGGCCACCAGCGGATCCCGCAACGCGCTGGTGATTCTGCCGCTGCTCCTGCTGATCTGTTTCGTTCAGGTTCTGACCGAGATCAAGCGGCATCGCGGGCTTGTCTTGTTCGGTGTGGCGACGCTGGGGTTGGCGCTGTGCTTTGTGGTGGCGATCCTGTCCCCCATCCTTTTGGAGCAGGCCAGCCATATCACGGCTGTCAAACGCATGATCGATCTGAACGATAGTTCCTTCGACAAGCGCTCGGCGATGATTCGGACCGCGATCCGACTCTGGCAGGAGTCGCCCATCTTCGGCAATGGTTCGGTCGCCTTCGTGCGGCATGGTGGATTCGGTGGATACTCCCACAACAATTACGTCGAGCTGCTCTGCAACATGGGGGTGGTCGGCCTCTGTCTCTACTACGCGGCACACATCTGCATTCTCTTCCAAGGCTGGTGGCTTCCGCTCTCCCTCCGGCTGATGTGCTGGGGAGGGGTGCTCATCAATTTGGCATCCGATAACAGCATCGTCAGCTATGACCGTAAGCAGACGATGCTGTTGCTCATGGTGATGGTCAGCCTGGCTGCCCGTTGCCAGATTCCCCGCTGGACATCCGCGCCAGCTACACCCCGACGAGCCCCTTGGCCGGGGGACACGGTGGTCGAACCGCTCTCCGTTCCTCGGTCTTGATCTCCGCCAACGTCATGCAGCTTTCCTCACTCAAGATTTGCATTTTGGCCGCCGGCCTGGGGCGGGGCGGGGCGGAGCGACAGCTCTACTATCTGCTCAGCGCGCTGCAACAGAGCGGCGCCGCCGTTCGCCTGCTGTCCTTCACCAGTAACGATTTCTGGGAAGGCCGGATACGCGAGCTGGGGGTGCCGATCACCCCGCTGGTCGAGCGACCCTCCAAGCTAGGCCGGCTGATGAGCCTGGTGAAAATCCTTCGCCGAGAATCGCCCGACGTGTTCCAGAGCCAGCACTTTTATACCGGGGCTTACGTCGGCTTGGTGTCGCGTCTGCTGGGCATCCCGGGCATCGGAGCCCTGCGGAGCAACGGCGTGATGGAGGTCAAGGATAGCGGTTCGGTGGCGGGTTGGCTGAGCTTGCGGGGCCCGAAGATCATCGCGGCCAATTCCAAGCAGGCCATCCGCTATGCCGAGTCCTCCGGTCTTCGATCGGACCGGCTGTTCTTTCTGCCCAATGTGGTGGATACCAGTGTGCTCCGGCCGGCGGACAGTCCCTCCGGCGGACCCATCCGCCTGGTTGCGGTCGGCACGCTTCACCAGTGCAAGCGCTTCGATCGTTTTCTGGAAATTCTCGCTCGGCTGCGGGGCAGCGTGGGCGACCGGGTGACGGGATTGATCGTCGGTGACGGGCCGCTGCGAGGCCAGCTGGAGGAACAGGCGAGCCGTCTGGGGCTGATGCCAGGAGGCGTGGAGTTTCGGGGCAGCGTGTCCAATGTGGCACCGGTGTTCCGGGAGGCTCAGATCGCGGTGCTGACTTCCGAATACGAAGGGACCCCCAATGTTCTGCTGGAGGCCATGGCCACCGGATTGCCGGTGGTGGCATCGCGCGTGGGCGGAGTGCCCGAGATCGTGGTCGAGGGTCAGAACGGGTTCTTGGTGGAGGCGGAGGACCTGGGCGGCTTCGTCAACCAGCTGACCCGGCTCATTCAGGAACCCTCCCTGCGCACCCACATGGGAAACACCGCCCGCGCCTACGTCGAATCGCATCACTCCTTGAACGCCCTGCCGCCCAAGCTCACGGCGCTTTACAGCCTGGCGGTCTCCGCTTAGCGGCCCGATTTTATTGTCATGGAACCTAACAAGACTTCTCCACTGCATGTTCTCGTGGTGAGCAATCACTGGAACAAAGGCAGCCACGCCAACCACGCCAGCATCTGGGCGGATCGCCAGATCAACGCCTTGCGCGCTCTGGGCATCCGCATCAGCACCTTCGACATCGGCACCAGCCACTCCCCGCTGCACCTGTTCCGCAGCTGGCGGGAGCTGAGGAAGATGGTCAAGGAGGTCAACCCTGATGTCGTGCATGCCCGCTACGGGACCCTGGTGGCCTTTCTCACGGTCCACAGCGGCCGGCCCTCGGTCATCACGTTCGCCGGCAGCGATCTGTTGGTGAGCACCGAGGTTTCGAAAATGCGCGCGCACATCAGCCATCTCTTCTCCCATCTGGCCTGTCTGCGAGCCTCGCGTATCATCTGTGTCAGCGAGGGGCTGCGGAAGCGGCTGTGGTGGAAAGGCGATCAGGCGCTGGTCTTCCCCGATGGCGTCGAGCTGGATAAATTTGTTCCGATCCCCCGTGAGCAGGCCCGCACCAAGCTGGGCTGGGCGATGGATGAGCAGGTGGTCATCATGGATGCGCTGCGCGCCCCGATCCTGAAAGGCCTTTCCTTCGGCCAGAACGCCATCGAGCTGGTCAAGCGGCACTATCCCAAGGCGCGTCTCGAGCTGGTGAAGAACATCGCTCCCGCGGACATGCCCACCTATCTTTCGGCCTCGGATGTATTGCTGTGCGCCAGCTCCAGCGAGGGGTCTCCCAACATTGTCAAGGAGTCGCTCGCCTGCAACCTGCCCGTGGTCTCCGTGGCGGTCGGGGATGTGGAAGAGCGACTGAAGGGCGTCACCCCCTCGCGGATCGTGCCGCGGCGGGCCGAAGCGATGGCCGATGCCATCTGCGAGGTTCTGCAGCAGTCCACCCGCAGCAACGGCCGAGAGCATGTGATGGATCTCAGCCTGGAAGCCATCGCCCAACGCGTCAAGGGCGTCTACGAGGAGGTTGCCTCCCGGCGCTAACCGGAGCCGTCCGCATTTGCAGCTTTTACCGAAGTATCACCCATCCGATTATGATCAAAGTTCCATTCTATAAACCCAGCCTGGACCATTTGGAAATCGACGAGGTTGTTGCCACCCTGAAAGGGGGATGGCTGACGACCGGCATGAAGACCAAACAGTTCGAGAAGGATTTCGGCATCTACGTGCAGCAGCAGCATTCGGTCGCCCTCAACTCCTGCACGGCCGCGCTGCACCTGGCCCTCGAGGCCCTCCATATCAAGGAGGGCGACGGCGTGCTGGTGCCCACCATGACCTTCGCCGCGACGGCGGAGGTGGTGCGCTACTTGGGCGCCAACCCCATTTTGGTCGATTGCCGCGAGTCCGACTTTAACCTGGACGTGGCCGATGCGGAGCGCCGTCTGAAGGCCGCTCTGGATCGCGGGCAGAAAGTCCGGGCCATTATGCCGGTGCATTACGCCGGTCAGGTCGGCGATGTGGACGGCATCCGACGTCTGGCGCAGCAGTATGATCTCAAGGTGATCGAGGACGCCGCGCACTGCTGTCCCGCCTTCTACCGCGATAGCACGAGCACGGCCCAGGACTGGAACCCGGAGGTGCCCACCGACTCGGCGCGGTTGATTGCCGACGGATGGAAGCCGGTGGGGACGTCGGCGGACATCTCCTGTTTTTCGTTCTACGCCAACAAGTGCATCACCACCGGCGAGGGTGGCATGGCCTGCACGGGTAACGCGGAATGGGCGGATCGCATGAGGATCATGTCGCTGCATGGCATCTCCCGGGATGCTTGGAAGCGCTTCATGGCGGAGGGCAACTGGTATTATGAGATCATCGCGCCCGGGTACAAGTACAACCTGACCGATGTGGCCTCGGCGATTGGGGTTCACCAGCTGCGGAAGTCGGATGCCTTTCACACGCGCCGATCCCAGATCGCGGGCATGTACCGCCAGCGTCTCGGCTCGGTGGCCGAGTTGACCCTGCCGACCGTCCAGCCCTCCCGGGTTCACTCGTGGCATCTCTATGTGGTCCGGCTGGATCTGGACCGCCTGAACGTGAATCGCACCGACTTTCTCGCCGAGCTGACGAAGCTGGGCTTGGGAACCAGCGTTCACTACACCCCGCTGCACATGCATCCCTACTATCGGGAAACCTATGGATATCAGCATTCGGACCTTCCGTGCATGGAGCGGGTGTACCGGGAGATTTTCACCCTGCCGCTCTTCCCCGGTTTGACGGATGACGAGGTTGAATGGATTTGCGAGACGGTTAAGACCTTGGTGGCCAAGCACCTGAAAAAGAGCTGAGGACGGTTTACGAGAGCGAATGCGGGTTTGGGCACGGGCCTAGGGGGTGTTCCGCTCCTCCCCGGGCGGCCCTTCCTGCCACCGGACCTCTCTTGGGACCGTCAACGAATCATAGACACGAGCCTTTCAAGTGTTAAGATCCACCGCTGGTAAGTGCCTACAAAGAAGTATGTCTGATTCAGAAAGCACCAGTAATCCGGCGCTGCCGCCGAGCACGGTTTCCGTGGTGGCGCCCCCCAGTCCGATTTCCCGAATACTCAAGCGAGCCTTCGATGTGACCTGCTCCTTTTTGGGGTTGCTCGTGTTGCTCCCGGCGGGATTGGTGATCGCCCTGATCATGAAGATCAGCGATCCGGGCCCGATCTTCTATCGACAGCGCCGGGTCGGTCAGTTTGGACAAGAGTTCGAGATCCTCAAATTTCGCACCATGGTGGTGGGAGCGGACAAGCTCGGTCCGTCCGTGACTCAGGACCGCGATCCGCGCATCACTCTGCTGGGGCGTCTGCTGCGCAAGACCAAGCTCGACGAGCTGCCGCAGCTGTGGAATGTGCTGTGCGGCTCGATGAGCTTTGTGGGGCCTCGTCCGGAGGTTCCGCGCTATGTCGCCCACTACACTCCCGAGCAGCGTCAACTGCTCAACTACAAGCCGGGCATCACCGATCTGGCGACCCTCGTGTTTCGGAACGAAGAGGCGCTGCTGAAGGGAGCCTCCGACGTGGAAGCCTTCTACATTCAGCACTGCATCCCCCGCAAGTTCCACCTGAACATGCAGTACGCCAAGCGGGCCAACTTGTTGGAGGATGTGTTCATTATTGCGGAGACCATCTTCCCCTATTGGGTGACCGTGATGGGAGGATACCTGCTCGCGCTGTCGTTCAGTTGGTGGATGGCCTATCAGCTTCGCTATGACTTTGCCGTTCCGGCCCATGAGATCGACTCGATCTGGCGGCTCGGCCTGGTGGTCGTTCCGTGCGAACTTCTGCTCTTGTGCTGGCGAAAGCAGTTCGTGGGCTTGCTGAGCTATTTCGAACTGCAGGAGGTCAAGCAACTGGTGATCGGCCTGGGTGTCGGCGGACTGATTCAACTGGGTGTCTGGATGGCCTCGGGCGGCTCCCTCATGCCTGCTCGGAGCATCATTATACTCAACGTGATGCTCGCCCTGACCACCATCGGTGGAGCTCGGCTGGCGCTCCGCATGATGCGGGAACGAAAATCGGTCCGGCCGCGGCAGGCCGAACCAGGTTCCGTGCTTAAAGTCGGGGTGGTCGGCGCGGATGAAATGGGGCTCTGGCTGGTCCGACAGTTCAATGTCCGAAATCTCGGTGGAAGGCGCGTTGAGGCCCTATTCGATGACAACCCTGATAAATGGCGTAAGGTGTTGAAGGGTGTCCAGGTTGTGGGCATGCCTGAGTGCATTCTGGACGGTTCCTGGACAAGTAAGCTGGATGAAATTATTATTGCCATGCCCACCGCGACCCCGGAACGCGTGGAACAGATCCGCTCCCTGCTGATTAGTGCCAATATGCGCTGCCGGATTGTTCCCTCGATTGATGAGTTGATCGGGCGGTGGCTTCACTGATTAATTTTTACGTAATTTTACGGCATAATTTTGATGCTGCATATCGGCGGATGTGTGGTAAAGTTCCCACTAAGTCCCAGCCTGTCTGTCCGGTGGGGTAGCGCCCAAGGGATCGACTGTCTGTCTGAAGCTCGGGCCGAAACAATGGAGGTTCCGTTGCCGGTTAGGAATGGAGCTTCAGACGAGTGCTGAGACGACATTAGTTGAGGAGCGGAAGGAACAGTTCCGACCCTTGTGTTAATCAGGAATCAGGAATGCCCATCAAAAGTTTGAACCCTTTGAAAGCGACGAGTATGTCTTCTATGTTTACAGGTGAGAAAGGCCGCCTGTTTCGCACGCTGGGACTGTCAACGGCCTACGCCATCGGACTCTCGGTCAGTCTGATGATGGCCTATCTCGTGCGGTTTGACTTCCGCGTTCCGCCGGAGCAGTTGCATCATTTTCCTCTCGTTCTCGCCTGGGTTGTGGGCCTGAAGCTCGTGTTGCTTTTCCTTTTTCGGCAGCAACGGGTGCTGCCCAGCAGCTTCAGCGTCCCGGATATTTTTCGTTTGGCGTATGCCCTGGGCACGGCAGCAGCCGTGATTGGCCTGGGAACTTGGAAGCTCAAGGAGCCCTTCGCCCTGCCTGCGGGCATGATCCTGGTGGACTTCCTGTTCTCCTTGGCGGCCCTGGTCTTGATTCGCATGACCCTGCGGTTGCGCCGTCAGCGCCTCCGCGCCTACTACTCCAAGTCCCCCACCGCAACTCGCCGCGTGGGCATCATTGGGGCTGGTGAGGCCGGCGCCATGCTGGCTGCTGAACTGCGCAACAAGCGCGGTCTCGGGTTGGAGCCGGTCGCGTTTTTTGATGACGACAAGTCGAAGTGGGGTCGGACGGTCTGTGGCCTGCCAATTGTCGGCAAGCCCGAATTGCTCCTGAACGACGAGTCCCTGGGGCTTCGGTTGGACGAGATCATCATCAGCGTTCCCTCCGCCTCCGCTACGCGGAAGCGCGAGATCCTGGACGTCATGCGCCAGGCGAAATACCCGTGCCGGACTGTCCCTTCGCTGTCGGAGCTGGCCTTGGGCAAGGTGCACGTCAGCCAGTTGCGCTCGGTGGAGATCCAAGACCTGCTGGGACGCCCTCCCATCAAGCTGGAAACCGAGAACATTCAGGCTCTGCTGGCCGGTCAGGTCGTGATGGTCACGGGTGCCGGCGGTAGCATCGGCAGCGAGCTGTGCCGCCAGATTGCTGAGTTTGGACCGCGTCTGCTGCTCCTGGTGGAGCGCTCCGAGGTGCAAATGTTCGCCATCGAGCAGGAGCTGGCTCGCGCTGGTCATGGCAAGAAGATCGTCCCCCTCGTCGCGGACCTGATGGACCTGAACCGGATGGGCATGATCCTGGAGCAATACAAGCCGAAGGTGATCTTCCATGCGGCCGCTCACAAGCATGTGCCTCTGATGGAGAGCCAGCCGACGGAAGCAGTTCGTAACAACAGCCTGGGCACTGCCCAATTCGCCGAACTGGCGGTGGCTCATAAGGTCGAGCGGTTTGTCCTGATCTCCACCGACAAGGCCATCAACCCCACCAGCGTGATGGGCGCCAGCAAGCGGCTCGCTGAGATGTTCCTGCAGTCGTTGCATGCGGCCAATCCTGGTGGCACCCGCATGATGGCGGTCCGATTCGGCAACGTCCTGGGTTCTTCTGGCAGCGTGATCCCCATCTTTAAGGAGCAGATCGCTCGCGGCGGTCCCGTGACGGTTACCGATCCGGAGATGACTCGCTACTTCATGACCATTCCCGAGGCGGTCGGTCTCGTGCTGCAGAGCGCCGCACAAGGGCAGGGCGGGGAAGTCTTCCTGCTCGACATGGGCAAGCCGGTGAAGATCGTGGACCTGGCGCGGCAGATTATCATCCTGTCTGGTCTCGAACCCGACAAGGACATCAAGATCGAGTTCGTGGGTCTCCGCCCGGGCGAGAAGCTCTTCGAGGAGCTGAGCCACGAGCAAGAAAGCCTGATCCCGACGACTCATCCGAAGATCATGCGATTCTGCGCCCAACCCGCTCCGCTCGAGGAAATGCGTCGAATTCTGAACGAGTTCGCCGGCCTCCTCTACGAGATCGATGGCGATCACTGCAAGATGCTCCTGAAACGCGCCGTGCCTGAGTATACTCCGCACTTCGAAAAGGGTGCCCGCGTCACGGTGTTGAACGGATCCGCCAACGGAGCTGTTTCGCCTGAGACCATCAGCATCGCCGCTGGTCGCGGTTGATCCCCTCGCCGGGAGGAAGGAAAGCCTCTTCCCCGGCCGGACCGACCCGAAGGCAGTTTTCAGAGTTCTCCACGGGTTTTGGCGGCACCGCTAACGGGCCGCCAAAACCTCATCACCAGTCCGCTTCCCCCGTGGAACAGGTCTGGGCTTCTTGTGTCCAGGCGTACCTATGCCGAAGGAAGAGAGGGGATGCCTAAAGTCCCTTTCAGGCGGCCTGACACGATTCAGGGTTATTAGAAACTGTAGTGAGGAGAGCAAGATTCAGCCGAGATTGCATCGTTCGTATTATCGTGTAAGTTGTTACCCGTAAGGATGTTGTTTGTTTCCTTGTGATTAACTTAACAGCATTGATTGTGGAGCATCTTCGTAGTAAAACTTCGGTCTAGGGACGTCATTTTGTGAATCAAGGACCGCAATCAGAAGAGATCATGGGCAGGAACCTGAAGTGCTTTTTGGTAGGAGACGGGGCGCTGACCATCCGGTGCGCCGAGATCCTCATGGCTTCCGGCTTCGAGTTGTTGGGGATCATTGCCCTGAGTTCCGAGGTAGTGGAGTGGGCGCGCGCGGCCCGGACCCCGGTCTACAGCCCGGAGGAGGATTACCTCCCCGTTCTGCTGAAGCAGCCTTTTGACTTTCTGTTTAGTATCATCAACCTGCGGGTGATGCCGAAGGAGGCGGTTGCCGCCGCCGCTCGGGGATCGATCAATTTTCATGACAGCCTCTTGCCCCGCTACGGCGGGCTGCATCCGGCGTCCTGGGCGTTGATGAACCGCGAGTCGTCGCACGGGGTAACCTGGCACTTCATCAACGACAAAGTCGACGGCGGGCCGGTCCTGGTGCAACGCTCGGTCGATATTTCGGAGCATGAGACGGCGCACTCGCTGATGACCAAATGCTTCGAGGCCGGGGTGCAGTCTTTTCAGGAGCTGATTGGTAAGCTGATCGCGGGAAACTGGACTGCGACGGAGCAGGATCACAGTCAGCGCAGCTACAACCCGATGTGGAAGCGCCCCGATCGGGCGGCCATCTTGTCCTGGGATCAAGCTCCGCAGTCCCTTGAGGCCTTCGTTCGAGCGATGGATTTTGGCTCGGCAGCCAATGCGTTTGGACGGGCGAAGATCCAAATCGGATCCGAGTTTTACATCTGCTCCGCCCTTGAGTTGGCCGACCCTGGTCGGTCGTCTCCCCAAGAGCCGGGGACCGTGCTGGGCTGCGACGCCGACGGCATCCACGTCGCCGCCCGCGGCGGGGCCGTGGTGATCCGGCAGTTGCTCCACCTGTGTGGGCGTCCGGCTTGTCTCGAGGAGATTGCCCGGGTGCATCAGCTCAAGCAGGGGGTCAAGCTTCCGGAACCGGAGCCCGTCCTGGCGTCCCGAATCACCGCACTCAATGCGCGGCTGTGCAAATCGGAATCATTTTGGGTGAGCCGGATGCAGAAGCTCCACCCGGTGTCCTTTCCCTACTTCGAGCCGGCGGGCCGTGAAGGGTCGGCGGCGGCGGAAACGGGTGTTCTCGATCTTGACCTTCCTTCCCAGGTTGCGGAATTCGCCGGCCGGGCCGGGATTTCGGGCTCCGAGCTGATCCTGAGCGCGTTCGGACTCTACTTGTCCCGGGTGGGCAGCGAACAGGTCTTCGATCTCGCGCTTCAGCTACCTGAACTCAAGCGGGACGTGAGCTCGCTGGAGAACCTGTTCTGGGACGCGGTGCCATTCCGCTTCGCGTCCGAGGGCGATCCTGATTTCCTTTCCTTGGTTCGAGCCAATCAGCGGGAGTTGGAATTGGTCCGCAGCAAGGGCACTGCGCTGCGCGATCTGCTGACCCGGCACGCCAGCTTGTCCGGGGTGCGGGAGCAGGGGCTGGAAAAGGCCCTGCCCATTCAGGTCGAGGTGGTGGATTCGCTCGATCAGAGCTCTGGCGCGCTTCCCGGACCCAAGCTGCGCCTGCAAGTTCTGGCCGATGGGCGTCGTTGCCGATGGAGCTATTCTCGGCTGGCTCTTTCCGACGCCAGCGTTCGCCGGATCTCCTCGCAGTTTGGCACCTTGCTGGAAAGCATCATCGCGCGTCCAGATCAGCCTGTTTCCCGGCTTTCATTGGTGAGCCAGGCCGATCAGGGTCAGATCCTTTCGGAGTGGAACAACACGGGCGCGGCCTATGAATCCAACCTGTGTGTCCATCAGGCCATCGAGGCCCAGGCTGCCCGCACGCCGGATGCCGTGGCGGTGGTGTTTCGCGAAAAGAGTTTGACCTATCGCGAGCTGAACGCGCGAGCGAACCAGCTCGCCCGATACCTGCGCGAGCTGGGGGTTGGGCCCGATGCCATGGTCGGTCTGTGTGTGTCGCGCTCGGTGGAGATGTTGGTGGGGCTGCTGGGAATTCAAAAGGCGGGAGGCGCGTACCTTCCCATTGATCCGGCCTACCCCCAGGAGCGAATCGCCCACATGCTCGAGGATTCGCAGGCGTCGGTGATCGTTTCCCAGGAGCGATTGGCTGCCGAGTTGCCTCGCCACCGCGCCAAGGTGATCAAGCTCGATACCGATTGGCCGACGATCTCGCAGCAGGCCGAGGGAGATTTCCTGAGCGGAGCCAAGCCGCATCATTTGGCGTATGTGATTTACACCTCCGGCTCCACGGGCAAGCCGAAGGGTGTCATGATCGAGCATCGCAACGTGCTCAACTTCTTCGCTGGAATGGACCGGGTGCTCGGTCAGGAGGGGCAGAGCCCGGGAGTGTGGCTGGCCGTGACCAGCGTCTCCTTCGATATCCATGTGCTCGAGCTGTCGTGGACGTTGGCTCGCGGCTTCAAGGTGGTGGTTCACGAAGAGCAGGCGTTCCAGCAGAATCGCCCGGCTCCGAAGCGGTCGACGTCCAGGCGGAAGCTGGATTTCACCTTGTTCTATTTCTCCAGCGACGCTGCGGAGAACACCGGCAAGAACCGGTACTGGCTGATGTTGGAAGGGTCCAAGTATGCGGATGCCCATGGCTTCACCGCCATCTGGACTCCCGAGCGACACTTTCACGCCTTCGGCGGGCTCTATCCCAATCCCTCGGTCACCAGCGCCGCCATTGCCGCCGTGACCAAGAACGTCCAGATCCGGGCGGGCAGCGTGGTGCTTCCGTTGCACAATCCCATTCGCATGGCCGAAGAATGGTCGATGGTTGACAATCTATCGAATGGCCGGGTGGGACTGTCCTTTGCCTCCGGCTGGCATGCCAACGACTTCGCTTTCGCTCCGGAGAACTACGCCGATCGCAAGAACCTGATGTTCCGTGGCATCGAGACTGTCTCGAAGCTGTGGCGGGGCGAGGCTGTGCAAGTCCGTAACGGGGATGGGCAGGAGATCTCGGTGAAGATCTTCCCTGCGCCCGTGCGCAGCCGGCCGCCGATGTGGATCACCGCGGCCGGCAATATCGAGACTTTCCGGATGGCCGGTGAGATGGGCTTCAACCTGCTCACGAACCTACTGGGGCAAAAGATCGAGGAGTTGGCGGACAAGATCGCCGCCTATCGCGAGGCCTGGCGCGCTCACGGACACCCGGGCCAGGGTTTGGTCTCGGTGATGCTGCACACGCACATTGGGGACGACCTCGAGGCGGTGCGGGTCAAGGTCAAGCAGCCCCTTTGCAATTACCTCAAGAGCGCCTTTGACCTGACCAAGATCGCGCCCTGGGCTTTTCCCGCTTTCCGTCAGCCTTCGAAGAAAGCTGTCGGCGGCGACATGAAGCTGGATCTCGACAACTTCACCCCCGAGGACATGGACGCCCTGCTCGACCATGCCTTCGATCGCTATTTTGAGACTGCAGGTCTGTTCGGAACCCCGGAGAGTGCGCTCGCGATTGTGGATCGGTTGAAGGCGATGGGGGCGGACGAACTGGCCTGCCTGATTGACTTCGGTGTGCCTTCGGCCGATGCGCTTTCGGCCCTGACTCATCTCAACCGGCTGCGGGAGCTGAGCAACCCCAGCCTCGCGGAGATCGAAGAAGGGCTGGAAGGAGACTACAGCATCCCGGCGCTGATCAGCCGGCATGGCGTCACCCATTTCCAGTGCACGCCCTCCTTGGCATCGATCCTGGCGATCAACCCTGGCTCGCTGGAAGCCCTCCGCCCCATCAAGAAACTGCTGCTGGGCGGAGAGGCCCTTCCTCCCACCTTGGCGGAACAGCTGTTGCGGGTCATGGAAGGGGAGCTGATCAACATGTACGGCCCGACCGAGACCACCGTATGGTCGACTTCGGTTCGCGTGACGCGGTCCGACGCCATCACGATCGGACGGCCGCTGGTCAACACGCAGGTTTTCATCGTGGATCGAAACCTCCAGCTCGTGCCGGTGGGTGTCCCGGGGGAGCTGCTGATCGGTGGAGCCGGGGTCGTTCGCGGTTATCTGAACCGCCCGGAGCTGACGGACCAGAGATTTGTTCCCAATCCATTCGCCGCGGTTGCCGGAGAGAGGCTGTATCGGACCGGCGATCTGGCCCGCTATCGCGAGGATGGCCAGGTCGAGTACCTCGGCCGCTTGGATCATCAAGTCAAAATCCGAGGCCATCGGATCGAGTTGGGCGAGATCGAGACGGTGCTGAATCATCATCCCCTGGTGCGGGAGTGCGTGGTGATCGCCCGCGAGGACACGCCCGGGGATCAGCGATTGGTTGCCTACACCGTTCCTGAGGCAGCCGGGTCCGGCGGCGGCGCCGCCACTGTCGCCGGCGCAGAACACTGGCAGCATCTTTGGACAGAGACCTATCATCGGACCGGGGACAATGAGGCCCTGCCCCTCGATCCTACCTTCGACCTGGTGGGATGGGACAGCAGCTACACAGGCGCCCCCATTCCGCCGACCGAAATGCGCGAGTGGGTGGACCGGGGAGTCGAACGGATTCTGTCCCTGAAGCCGAAACGTGTTCTGGAGATTGGCTGCGGAAGCGGCCTGCTCCTCTTCCGGATTGCCCCCCAGTGCGAACGTTACGTGGGCGTGGATTTCGCGGCGACCGCGATCGAGAACATCCGGCGCGCATTGCAAGTTCGCCCGTTGGCTCAGGTGGAGCTGCATCAGGGCAAGGCGGATCAGCTGCCGGAGTTCGGCGCCGGGTCGTTCGACACCGTCGTCATCAACTCGGTGGTGCAGTATTTTCCTGGCGTGGAGTATCTCTGCCGGGTGCTCGAGCAGGTGGCAACGCTGGTGGCTCCCGGGGGACGCATTTTCCTCGGGGATCTGCGCAGCCTTCCTTTGCTGACTGCCTTCCTCACCGACATCGAGCTGTATCAGGCGCCCGATCATCTAAGCACGGCGGAGCTCAAGCAGCGCATTGCCAAACGCCGTGAGCGCGAGAGCGAGATGTTGATCCATGCGGATTTGTTCCGCGCCTTGAGCCGTCGAATTCCTCAGATCACCCGGGTGGTGCAGCAGCTCAAGCGAGGGGAGTCCCTCAACGAAGTCACGCGCTTCCGTTATGATGTGGTGCTCGAGATCGGATCAGCCCCCGCCTCGGGCGGCGCGGAAGCCAATGTCATCCGAGCTGAGCAGCTGGCTCTGGCCGGCGTTCGCGACCTGCTGGCGGCTGAGCCTCCGGTTCTGACCCTTCGGGGGCTGCCCAATCCGCGACTGAGTCGGGAAGTGAAAGCGGTCGAGTTACTGGAAAAGGGATCGGCACCGGCCACGGTGGGCGAGCTGAGGGCTCTGCTGGATTCCCAGCCCGTGAGCGGAATCGACCCCGAGCAGCTGTGGAAGCTTGCCGACGACTACGAGGTGGAGTTGAGCTGGAACGCCGAGGGGCGGCTCGATGCTTACGACGCGGCCTTTCGGCATCGGAAGAAGGCTTCGCCCGGTCGCGCCGCGTTGGATCCGGGGCCGGAAAGGCCGTGGACCGACTATGTCAACCGGGTGGGCGCGAGCGCCACGCCGGCCAAGAGCCTGCCTTCCGAGCTGGCCAGCTATCTGCGCGGCAAGCTGCCCGCCTACATGGTGCCCAGCGCCTTTGTCGTGCTCGAGCGACTGCCCCTGACCCCGAACGGCAAGATCAACCGGGCGGCGTTGCCCGAGCCGGAACATTCCCGACCCGAGTCGGCCACCGCCTATCTGGCCCCGTCCAGCGACTCGGAGAAAATCATCTCGAAGGTTTGGCAAGATCTGCTTAAGCTCGAGCAGGTAGGAGCCTCGGACAACTTTTTTGACCTGGGAGCCAACTCCCTGATGATGGTTCAGGCAAATCATTTACTTCGGCAAGCGTTAGGCAAGAACGTGCCTTTGGTGGACATGTTCCGATTCCCGACCGTCAGCGCCTTGGCGGCGCATATCGACGAGGCCGGGCAGGGCGAGGCTCAGAAACTCCAGCAGAGCCAGGATCGAGGGGAAGCGCGTAAGGACGCCCTGTCTCGTCGCCGCCAGCAACGCCAGGCGAGTCGAACCGTTTAGCACGTATGGCTCACGAATCAGCATCCAGAGCAGCTTCGGGGAACGAGATCGCCGTGATCGGCATGGCATCACGGTTGCCCGGCGCCCGGGATGTCGCCCAACTTTGGAAAAACCTTCGCGACGGCGTCGAATCGGTCCGCTTCTTCACCGAAGAAGAACTGTTGGCCGCGGGAGAATCTCCCGATTTGCTGCTCGACCCCGCCTATGTGAAGGCCTGCCCGACTTTGGACGGGGTCGATCAGTTCGATGCCGGCTTTTTCGGATTTAGCCCCCGCGACGCCGCGGTCATGGATCCGCAGCACCGGTTCTTCCTGGAGGTCGCCTGGGCTGCCATGGAGGACGCGGGCTACAACGTGGAGACTCACGGAAACGGGGTCGGTGTGTTCGGTGCCTCCGGGATGAATTTGTACATGATGTACAATCTCATCTCCAATCCCGACCTGATGAAGTCGCTCGGCGATTTCATGGTGCGACACGCGGGCAACGACAAGGACTTTCTGGCGACCCGCGTCTCGTATGAGATGAATCTGAACGGGCCGAGCATCAACGTGCAGACGGCTTGCTCGTCCTCGCTGGTCGCGATCCATCTGGCGGTCCAGAGCCTCCTTACCGGGGAGTGCGACATGGCGATGGCCGGCGGCGTCACGATTCTGCTTCCGCAGATCCGAGGGTATGTCTTCAGCGAGGGTGAGATCATGTCTCCCGATGGGCATTGCCGCGCGTTCGATGCGGAATCCAAGGGGACCATCTTCGGCAGCGGGGTGGGCATCGTTGTCTTGAAACGGCTCGACGATGCCCTGGCCGATGGGGACAACGTGCTCGCGGTGATCAAGGGGACTGCCATCAACAACGACGGCGCGATGAAGGTTGGCTATCTGGCCCCCAGCGTCGAGGGGCAGGCCAAAGCCATCACGGAGGCGATCACGCTTTCCGGTGTGGACCCGGCCACCATTGACTACGTCGAGTGTCATGGGACGGGGACGATGGTCGGGGATCCGATCGAGATCAGCGCGATCACCCAGGCCTATCGCAACTTCACCGACAAGACCGGGTTCTGTGCGATCGGTTCGCTCAAATCAAACATCGGGCATTTGGGTGAAACCTCAGGTGTAGCCGGTTTCATCAAGACGGTGCTGTCCCTCAAGAACGGGTTGATCCCGGCCAGCCTGAACTACTCAGCGCCGAACCCGCAGATCGATTTTGCCAATAGTCCCTTCTTTGTTAACACGAAGCTGACTCCCTGGGTTCGGAGCGGGCGACCCCGGCGCGCGGGCGTCACCGCTCTCGGCGCCGGAGGAACCAACGCGCATGTGATTCTGGAGCAGGCCCCTGAGCCCGCGGCCAGCAGCCCCGGTCGCACCTGGCAGCTGCTGCTCCTGTCGGCGCGAAGCTCGGCGGCGCTGGATGCCGCCACCCTCAACCTGGCCAACCATCTGCGCGAGCATCCTGCCGACAATCTGGCCGATGTTGCCTACACCCTGGCGGTGGGACGGAAGGGCTTTGAGCAGCGGCGGGTGGTGGTTTGCAGTGGTCGTGAGGATGCTCTGGCAACGCTGGGCGGGGCCGACTCCAAGCGGATGGTGACCCAGGCCCTGCCGAAGGGGAATGCCTCGGTGGTGTTCATGTTCCCTGGGGGCGGAGCCCAGTACGCCACCATGGGCCGCGATCTTTACGAGACCGAGCCGGTCTATTCGCAGGCCATCGATGAATGCCTGAACTACATCAAGCCGCAGCTGGGCATCGACCTTAGAACGCTGATGTTCCCTCCGCCGGGGCAGGCGGAGGCCGCCACCAAGGAGCTGGAAAAGCCTTCCCTGGCCCTTCCGACGCTGTTTGCGACCGAGTATGCGCTGGCCAAGTTGCTCATGTCCTGGGGGGTGAGTCCTGCGGCCATGATCGGCCACAGCATGGGCGAGTATGTCGTGGCCTGCCTCGCCGGAGTCTTCTCCTATCAGGATGGCATGGCGCTAGTGACCTTGCGGGGACGTCTCTTTGAGAAGCTGCCCGAGGGTGGGATGCTCAGCGTTCCGCTGCCCGAGGCGGAGGCGCGCAAATTCATGGGGCCGGAGCTTTCGTTCGCGGCCATCAACGGGCCCTCGCTCAGCGTGGTGTCCGGACCGGTCGGAGCGATCGCCGCGGTGGAGCGGGCGTTGGTGGAGCGAGAAATTGAATGCACGCGGATCCACATCAACGTGGCGGCGCATTCCAGCATGCTTGAGCCGATCCTGGGCGAGTTTGAGCGTTTCTGCTCTTCCATCCGGTTCAAGCCTCCCGTCCAGCCTTACATTTCCAATTTGACGGGAACTTGGATCACTGCCGCCCAGGCGACCGATCCGGCCTATTGGGTTAAGCATTTGCGACACACCGTCCGATTTGCCGACGGCATGGCCGAGCTTTTGAAGGAGCCAGGGCGTCTGCTCTTGGAGATCGGTCCCGGCCGCACGTTGAGCAGCCTGTCCAAGCAACAGTTTGGCAAGCTGGTTTCCGCTTCGCTCTCGACCCTGCGGCACCCGAAGGAGGAGGGCTCGGATGTGGCCTTCCTGTTGACGACGTATGGACGGCTGTGGATGAGCGGGCTGAAGCTCGATTGGTCCCGCTTCTATGGCGAACAGACTCGCCGCCGGGTCTCCTTGCCCACCTATCCTTTCGAGCACGAGCGATTCTGGGTGGAGCCTGGCCAGTCGATCTCGAGCCAGCAGAAAAAGCATCTGCGCAAGCGGCCTGCCATCGCGGACTGGTTTTATCTGCCTTCCTGGAAGCCGGCGATCAACGCGAGTGTTTCCGAGGGCATGGCGGCCTCCGCCTCCTGGCTGGTTTTTTTGGATGAGACCGGGCTCGGGCAGCGCTTCGTGGAGCGGCTGAAGGGTGCCAGGGTCGTGACCGTCTCGATCGGCAAACGGTTTGCCAAGAAGGACGAGGGCCGGTTTTATATCAACCCGGTGGAGCGCGCTGACTACGACAGCCTGCTCGCGGAGCTTCAGTCCAACGGCGGCTTGCCGGAGCAGGTGGTTCATTTCTGGAGCGTGACTGCGATGGATCGGCAGGCAGATCCTCTCGCCAAGCTCGATTCCGCCCTGAATCTCAATTTTTACAGCCTGTTCTATCTGGCGCAGGCTTTGGCGGCCGAGGAGGATCCGCTGCGATTGACGGTGGTGTCCAATGGGGGGCAGCAGATCGCGGGCGAGAGTTCATTGGCGCCTGAGAAGAGCCTGGTCCTGGGACCGGTGCGGGTCATCCCCCATGAGTTTCCGCACATCTCGGCGAGAGTGGTGGATGTGGGTTGGACCCCGGCTTCCGCCGGCCAGTCGGAGACGGTTGCTCGACAAATCCTTTCGGAGTGCTTCAGCACGACCCACGAGTCGCTGGTCGCGTGGCGTGGTCCCGACCGGTGGGTGCAGTCCACCGATCCTGTTCGAATTGATACGGCGGCCCCGATCGAGGCGCGGCTCCGTGACGGGGGAGTGTATCTCATCACGGGCGGACTGGGTGGCATCGGTTTCGAGTTGGCCAAACATCTGGTTCAGTCTTGCCGTGCCAAGGTCGCCTTGCTCGGTCGCAGCGCTCTGCCCGCCAGAGAGGCCTACGCGGGGTGGCTGTCCGAGCACAACGATCAGGACGCCACCTCGAAAGCCATTCGCAAGATCCAGCTGCTGGAGTCTCTGGGTGGCGAGGTTTTGCCCCTCACCGCCGATGTCACGGATGTGGATCAGATGAAGCGCGCGGTGGCGCTGACCCTCAAGCGCTTTGGCTCCCTGCAGGGCGTGGTTCATGCGGCTGGTATTCTGCAGGATTCACTGATCCAGTTGAAGACTCGTGCGGAGGCGGATCGGGTGATCTTGCCCAAGGTGAAGGGAGCACTGGTGCTCCAGGCGGCCTTGCAGGGGACGAAGCTGGATTTTCTCGCGCTCTGCTCGTCGGTGAGCTCGTTCCTCGGGCTTCCCGGACAGGTCGACTACACGGCTGCCAATGCCTTCCTCGACGCCTTTGCGCGAAAGCGGACCTGGCAGGACGGTTTGCGGACTATCTCCATCAATTGGAGCGCCTGGCAGCAGGTCGGCATGGCCAGCGCCATCGCGGGTCACCCACAGGCCCTGGCCCGGGAGCCGGATCCCATCGCCTTCCAAAAGAGCCAGTACCCGTTCTGGGATAGCTTCCACGAAACCCCGCATCGCGATGTGGTTTTCAAGACGATGTTTTCCCGGGAGAAGCACTGGCTTCTGTCGGAGCACGTCGTGAAGGGCGGGGATGCCTTGATCCCCGGAACCGGCTTCATCGAGCTGGTTCGGGCGGCGTGGGCTCAGGTTTCCAAGTCCGACGGGGTGGAGCTTTCCGACGTCTTGTTCCTGGCTCCTTTTCCCGTTAAATCAGCAACCCCACGCGAGCTGCGGCTTACGTTTCACCGCAAGGAATCGGGTGCCGACTTCAAACTTGAATCGGTTCCCTCGATGGAGTTGCACAGCACAGGGAAGGTGCGCAGCCTGCCCGCCGAGCCCTTGCCCACCCATGCCATCTCGATCCTCCGGGGGCGTTGTCGCCGGCGAACCGAAGTTCTGGATGGCTTCCTGAACCAAACCTTTATGGATTTCGGTCCTCGCTGGGCGAACTTGCGACGGATCGATTACGGGGAGTCTGAAGCATTGGTCAGCTTGGAGATCCCGGAATCATTTGCGTCCGAGCTGGACGTCTTCCGGTGTCATCCGGCCCTTCTCGACATGGCAACCGGAGGCGCCCAGTCGCTGATTCCCGGGTTCGACAAGGAGAAGGACTTTTACATTCCATTTTCCTATGGCCGATTCCGCATGTATCGCTCGTTGCCGGCAAAACTGCTCAGCCACGTGCGTTACCACAGCGGGGGCGGCCACGACGTGGCCATTTTTGATGTCACGTTGCTGGATGAGAGCGGTAATGAGATTGCGAGCGTCGCTGATTTCATGATGGCTCGTTTCAAGAAGGACCGGCCGTTGACAGCGCAGCCGGCCGGCGACCCGGGGCCAGCTCCGGCCTCGGCTCCGACCCAGCTGTTAAATGCGGTGTTGCGCGAGGGGATCCTTCCCAGCGAGGGCATGGAGGCGTTCGACCGCATTTTGAGTCAGCCCAGTTTGTCCCAGATTGTCACCTCCTCGGTGGATCTGCATCTTTGGCAGGAACAAGTCGACAGGCTATCTAGACCGGAAGAAGAGCCCAAGGCGGGAGATCCCGTGGGCGGACTCAAGCTTCCGAAGACAAACATGCAAAAGGAATTCTCAGCTCCCAGAAACAAGGAAGAGAAGTTCCTTGCCCAGGTGTGGCAGGAATTGTTGGGGGTAGAAAAGGTCGGAATACACGACGACTTTTTCGAGCTCGGCGGCCAATCCCTTATCGCGGTAAGGCTCTTCAACCGCATCAAGAAGCACTACAAGCTGGAGTTTGGCTTGGCGGTGCTTTTTGAGGCGCCAACGATCGAAAAATGCGCCGCCATGATTCGCGAGCGGCTCGGGCTGCCCGCCATGGATGTCGAGGACGCTGCCGCGGAGAATGGGGCGCCAGTCAAGCTGGACACGGCCGCGCCTGTTGTACCCCCGAAAGCTTCCTCGTGCATTGTGCCCATGAAGCCGGGCGGATCCCGTCCCCCCCTGTTTGTGATTCATGGCATGGGTGGAAACATCCTGGAGTACACCCACATCGCCAAGCACCTGCACCCCGACCAGCCCATGTATGGGATTCAGGCTCAGGGACTGGACGGGAAGAAACCCATCCAATCCCGGATCGAGGAAATCGCCTCCACCTACATCGAGGAAATTCGTGTGTTCCAGCCGGTCGGTCCCTATTACATCGCTGGCTCCTCCTTCGGTGGCTTGGTCGGCTACGAGATGGCGCAGCAGCTCCTTCGCAAAGGTGAGCGCGTCGCACTGCTCTTCTTGTTCGATAGCTACGGCAAGGACTATCCGAAGTTGCTTCCCGCCCGCCTGGCCTTCTATCACGCGCTGAAATACGAGCAGTATCGTTGGCACCTTCACCTCAGCAACCTGCGGCTGCTCTCCAAGGGGGAAATGATGCCGTACGTCAAAGAGAAGGCGAAGACGGCCAGACGACGAGTGGGGAAGATGTTTAAGCGGCTCCTGAACAGCACCCAGCGCAAGTTCCACTTGCTCATGTTGCCGAAACCTCTGCGTGAACAGGCGATCATGACGGGGGAAGATCCGCGAATGATGCGAGGGATTGCGGTGCCCAAAGCCTTCCAGGAAGTTCAGAATGCCGCGATACAGGCCTGCGATCTTTACAAATTCCAGACCTACGGGGGCAAAGTGGTTTTGTTCCGCGCCTTGTACCAGCGACCCGCGATCTACGAGGACCGCACCAATGGTTGGGGCGAGCTGGTTAAGGATCTCGAGATCCACGTGATCCCTGGCCATCATGGTGCCATCATCCGGGAACCTCGGGTAGGCAAGCTCGTGCAGATCCTCAACGGCTGTCTGGAGAAGACGCAACAGGCCGAGCGCTCCCGACCCAGCTTGTTGTCTGACAAGGCTGCCATGCCGCAGGACGATCACTCTCAGGCTGGCCAGTCCTAGCCGGATCCATTCAGCGAACTCATGTCTGCCGCGACGGTTGATTCCAACTCACCAGGTATGTCTCCGGAAGTAACCATTGTCATTCCCACGCGGAATGAGGAAAAGCATATCACGCAGTGTCTGCGATCGGTGCTCCAGCAGGAGCCGCCGCCAGGGGGGTTTGAAGTGATCATCGCCGATGGCGCGTCCACGGACAAAACCCGGGAGCTGGTGGAGGGCTTTGCGCGCCAGGATCCTCGTGTCCGGCTGATCGACAACCCGCGGCAGATCGTCTCGTCGGGACTGAACGCTGCGATCCGCGCGGCTGCGGGTAGCATCATCGTGCGGATGGACGCCCATACGGAATACGCCCCCGACTATGTTCGCAACTGCGTGGAAGTGCTCCGCGCGACCGGCGCTGACAACGTGGGCGGTCCCGCCCGAACCCGCGCCAAGGGCTACATGGCGAGCGCCATCGCCGCCGCCTACCATTCGCCCTTCGCGGTCGGCGGAGCTCGGTTTCACGACCCGACCTTTGAAGGCTACCTCGACACCGTCACGTATGGCTGCTGGCATCGAGCGCACTTCGACAAGTTCGGGCTGTTCGATGAGGAATTGGTGCGCAATCAGGACGACGAGCATAACCTCCGGATCACTCGCGGCGGCGGAAAGATCTACCAATCGCCGAAGATTCAGAGCTGGTATAGTCCGCGCAGCTCACTTTCCGCTCTCTTCAGGCAGTATATGCAGTATGGCTACTGGAAGGTGAGGGTGATCCAAAAGCATCGTATCCCCGCTTCTATTCGTCATTTGGTTCCGGGCACCTTTGTCTTGGCGTTGCTCGGACTTGGCGCGCTGTCGTTGTCCTTGGGATTGGGGTACCTGCTGCTTCGGCTAGCCAACATGGCGGCGGGAAAGGGAACGGAGCTGTTGTTTTTGGGTTTTGCCGGGGTGTCGGCCGCACTTGGCTTGTTGCTGTCTGTTTATTTTCTGGCGGCCTTGGCCGGCTCGTTCCTCACCGCAGCTCGCAGCGGTTGGCGGCTGCTTCCGCCGCTGCCGGTCGTGTTCTTTTGCTACCACTTCAGTTATGGTCTTGGATTTCTTTTGGGCTTCCTGGATTTCGTCATCGGGAAGAAGGGGCCAAGCCGCTGGGCGGGCGCTCTCACGCGAGGCGGAACCGCTCAGCAGCCCAAATCCAAAGCCTCCGCTTAGCCCACGGATCTAGCCTAGAATCACCCGCGAGAAAAGCCCGGCCTCGAGCTGTATTGAGCTCGAGGCCGGGCTTTTTCTTTTCAGACCAAAGCCAAGATCCTAACCGGACGCTCCTCCGCAGTCCGGAGCGGCGCGGAGCCTGGATGCCGCCTTCTGCCCCGGCTCTTCGGGGTGAGGTCTGGCCTCCGGCTTCGGCTAGAGGAGTTCCAACTGATCGGCCTCGAAGCGCACCGCCGCTGCCTGGCTGATAAAATCGACCCGCAGGAGAATTCGCGTCACCCCGTGACGTTCCTCAACGGTTCCCTCCACGCCCTGCAGCGGCCCCGAAAGAATGCGCACACGTTTCCCTGGCGTGATTTCCGGCGCCAGCTGCATGTCCAAGCCGCTTTCCAGAGCCTTGAGAATCACCTCGAGCTGTTCCTGAAAGAGCACTTGGTCGATCACCTCCAAAAGATTCGCCACCAGCCCGCTTTGGTAAAGTTTTTGACGTTCCGTCGCGGGCATTCGCAGGAAGACATAACCGGGAAACAGGGGCTTTTCGAAGGTGACTTTTTTTCGCAGATACTGGTGGGAAACTTTGTGCAGCGGCAGGGTCACCGAAACGTTCATGTCCGCGGCAAAACGAGCGAGCTTCTTCTCACACCGGGGTTTGGTGTGAGCAACATGCCATTGGACAGCTTCCATCGCCGCGACAGTTGTAGGTATCATGAGTCTTCCAGCACGAACGCGCCAGGACCGGTTCAAGCTCCACCCCAGGGTTTAGCCTCGAGCTTTGTTGAGCGCGGAGCGACGGCAGCTCCGCTTGTTTCCGTTCCACTCCACCTCGCTACGCCGTTGTGACTCGTCTCACGTGACGGGAGCTGACTACCGCAGCTGTGTCGTCGCCGGCGCCAACCGCGTCCAAACCTGGTGCGAGATGCGCATTAAGTGCCGCAGTGAAAGGCTTCTAGCGTACGACCTCTGTTTGGACCAGGAGAAAATCCGGCCGGCTGAAGTTTTTAGTCAGATTGGGAGGATCTGAGGAAAGCGGTCTAGAAACCGTAGGAGATGTTCAGGTCGTAGAACTTGGCTGTGTGGAGCGACCGCGCATCCCCCGAGGCAACCACAATCCCTATTTGCACTGGGGTGCCCAAGGTGATTTCTACGGATTGGATCACCGTCCAGCTAAACCAATCTGCCGACCCATAGGCCGTGATGATATCTCCGCTGCGCCGGAGGTGCAGCCATTGGATGCTCCCCTCGTTTTGAAGTTCGGGCCGGGACGGTGCCGCCGCGGATTGCGAGCGCGTGCGCCAGCTGAGTTGTTCCCCCTGGGTGATCCCCACGGCTGCGTATTTCGCCCGGCTACCCACATCCTCCCGGATCATGAGGCCCACGAAGCTGTTGGTGCCAAGAGTGGGGGTCGAAGCTACCCGGACGGTGATGCCGCCATCCCCATGGAGCGTTTGGTTGACGAAGACAAATGAATCCTCCGTCGCCAGGTCGCCCCCCAGGGCACCCACGCCCTTTATGGTATATTCACCGCTGTCCAGACTCACTTCGCAGCCGTCCTCGATGGTGCCCACGGTGTTCACCTGCATCGGGTGCGGCACATTGCTGACCAAGATCGAAGGTGCCTGCGCAGCCGGAGGAACGGCCGCTGGGTCGGTGGATAAGAAGAGGGCGTCCAAGAATGAGAAGGATTCGCGTGCGCGGACGGTGATCTGGTGAGTCCCTTTCGTCAGCGCCAGAACCCGTGGGGTGCCCTGCAGCCCGCCGGGAGTCTGGATCCAGTCCTCGAGCTGAGCCCACTGCCAATCGTCGGACCATTGCCGCAAGGTGGTGTGAAAGACGATTTCCGGAGTTTGATCCACGTCGAGATAAAACGAATCGCTGCTCGAATCGATGGAGAGCACGCGCCCCCACAAATAGTAGGCGCCGGTTTCCCGGATCGTGACGTTGAACGTCAGAGCGCCTCGTTCAGGAATGCGCGAGAACGCGGCCAAGCCACGTGATGCCGAGTTGATGGCTGCGGTTTCCATGGGAGCAACCCTTTCCGCGGATTCCGCCTCGAAATAGTGCGAGCTGGGGCCGGCCGGCTCGACCACCACGTTAAACGTTCGCGTCGTCTCGCTGTTTAAACTCTGACCATCATTGATCTTGACGGTGACGGTCGCCGAACCGGTCTGCGTCGGGACCGATGAGAGAGTGAGCAGGCCCTGCGAGTTGGGGCTCGCGTACGTGACCTGGGGATCCGGAAGCAGCGACGGCGAGCTGGAGGTGGCTGTGATGGTAAGTCTTTGAATCTCGTTGGTAGCCCCCGAATGGATACCGGTGAGGGGAATCGTGATCGGTTCGGAGCTGGCGTAGAGCGTCACGTCCGCCACCGGGTCGATCTGTGGCGGATCGTTTAACGGATAGACGGTAGCTTTGAAGGTCTGCGAAAACTGGTTGTTTAGCGCCTGGCCGTCGCCGACTGTGACCGTGATGGTCGCCACCCCGCTGCGATTGGCCACCGGCATCAAGGTGATGGTGGCTGTCGAATCGGGTGAGCGATAGCTCACTACCGGGTCGGGCAGTACTGAGGGCAGGCTGGAGGTGGCTCGGACCGTCAGCGGTTGGTTCTCTTGCGCGGAGCCGGCATTGATTCCAGTAAGTGTCACGATTCGAGGGCTGCTGTCCTCTGGGAGCGTCAGGTCCGCGATCGCATCCAGGCGTGGGGGGAGATTGGCGACGCTCAGAGTGACTCTAAAGCTGCGGGAGAAGGTGCTGTTGGTTGCCTGGCCGTCATCGGCAGTGATGAGGATGGTCGCCACCCCACTGACATTGTCTACGGGCAGCAGACGCACGATGGCCGTGGATTCCGGGCTGGTGTAGAGCACGGTGGGGTTCGGCAGCAGATCGGGTCGGTTGGATGTAGCTTTGAGGGTCAGCGTTTGGATCTCGCCTCCAGCTCCCGGCAGGATACCGGTGATCGGGACATCTCGTGCCGTGCCATCGGTCATCATGGAGATGTCCCCGATGGGGCTGAAGATCGGGGGGGTGTTGGCTGGCTTCGTAACGTTGACATTAAAGGTGCGGGTGAAGCTATTGTTCTCCGTTCCTCCATCGGAGACGGTCAGCGTGATGGTGGCCACGCCATTGGTGCCTGGTACTGGCGTGATGCGCAGGACGGCCGTGGATTCCGGGCTGGTGTAAAAGACGGTCGGGTTAGGCACCAAGTCTGGGCGGCTGGATCGGGCGGTGACAGTGAGGGGCTGGCTTTCCCCCGCTGCGCCGGCCAGAATACCGGTGACGGGAACATCGCGCTGGGTGCCGTCGGATTTCATGGAAATGTCGCCCATCGGACTGAACGTGGGTGGCGTGTTGGGCTCCTGCCCAACGGTGACGCTGAAGGTGCGCGAAAAAGTAGAATTGGCCGCCTGACCATCGTCGACAGTGACCGTGATGGTGGCCACGCCATTGGCACCGGGTGCTGGCAGGATGCGCAGGTTGGCGGAGGACTCAGGACTCGCATAGCTCACGGTGGGATTTGGCACTAAGTCGGTCCGGCTTGATCGAGCGATGAGGGTGAGGGGTTGGCTTTCGCCGGCTGCGCCCGCCAGGATACCGGTGACGGGAACATTCCTGTGCGTGCCGTCGGCCGTCATGGAAATATCGCCGATTGGACTAAAGGTGGGTGGCGTGTTGGCGGGCTTGGCGACGGTCACATTGAAGGTGCGGGAGAAGGTGTTGCTGCTCGCTTGTCCGTCGTTGACGGTGACGGTGATCGTGGCGGTGCCGCTGCTCCCGGCCACCGTCGTGACCCGTAGGCTGCCGGCGGACTGAGGACTTGAATAGCTCACCGCGGGATTCGGCACCAAGTCGGGCCGGCTGGACTGAGCGGTGAGGGTGAGAGATTGGCTTTCGCCAGCTGCGCCAGCTAGAATGCCCGTGACGGGAACATCGCGCTGGGTGCCGTCCGAGGTGAGTGAAAGGTCGCCGATCGGGCTGAAGCTGGGTGGCGTGTTGCCGAGCTTCGCGACGGTGACATTGAAGGTGCGCGAGAAGGTGTTGTTGCTCGCTTGTCCGTCGTTGACGGTGACGGTGATCGTGGCTGTGCCGCTGCTGCCCACCACGGGCAGGATGCGCAGGTTGGCGGTGGACGCGGGACTCGAATAGCTTACGGTGGGATTCGGTACCAAGTCGGGCCGGCTGGACTGAGCGGTGAGGGTGAGGGGTTGGCTTTCGCCAGCTGCGCCGGCTTGAATACCGGTGACGGAAAGGTCGCGCTGAGTGCCATCCGAGGTGATGGAAGTATCGCCGATCGGGCTGAAGGTGGGCGGCGTGTTGGCGGGCTTCGCGACGATGACATTGAAGGTGCGCGAGAAGGTGTTGTTGCTCGCTTGTCCGTCGTTGACGGTGACGGTGATCGTGGCTGTGCCGCTGCTGCCCACCACGGGCAGGATGCGCAGGTTGGCGGTGGACGCGGGACTCGAATAGCTCACGGTGGGATTCGGTACCAAGTCGGGCCGGCTGGACTGAGCGATGAGGGTGAGGGGTTGGCTTTCGCCGGCAGCACCGGCTTGAATACCCGTGACGGAAACGTCGCGTTGAGTGCCGTCCGCGGTGATGGAAGTATCGCCGATCGGGCTGAAGGTGGGCGGCGTGTTGGCGAGCTTCGCGACGGTCACATTGAAGGTGCGGGAGAAGGTGTTGTTGCCCGCCTGTCCGTCGTCGACGGTGACGGTGATCGTGGCGGTGCCGCTGCTGCCCACCACGGGCAGGATGCGCAGGTTGGCGGTGGACGCAGGACTCGAATAGCTCACGGTGGGATTCGGTACCAAATCGGGCCGGCTTGATCGAGCGGTCAGGGTGAGCGGCTGGCTTTCGCCGGCAGCACCGGCTTGAATACCGGTGACGGAAAGGTCGCGTTGAGTGCCATCCGAGGTGATGGAAATATCGCTGATCGGTGCCAACGTGGGCGCCGAGTTGGGGGATCTTAAGCTCAGCTCGAAGGAGCGCGACAGCTTGTTGTTGGTGCTTTGGCCATCGTTCACCGTGACCGTGATCGTGACGATGCCGTCCGCATAGGGCCTGGGCGCGATGAGGAATGTGCCCGCGGAACTCGGGCTGGTGTAAGTAACTGCCGGGTTCGGAACCAGATCCGGGCGACTGGAGGAGGCCGTGACTGTCAATGGTTGATTCTCGTCGCTCACCCCAGATTGGATTCCAGTGATCGGGATGTTGCGCTGAGTTCCGTCCGTGGTGATCGAGGTGTCGCCCAGCTCATCAAAATAGGGTGGAGTGTTGTCCCCTTGCTGAGTTCGAAATGACACTTCCTCCGAATAAGTGCTGAGCTCCCCATTGGACAAGTAGGCGCGGGCTGCGAAATAGTAGACCCGGCTCGGCTCAAGGCAGCAAACCGTGACGGTCGTGGCGTTTCCCGCGTCCTGAGAACTGGAATACGACCCGCTGGCAGTCCCGTAGTAAATACGGTAGCCAACAACCCCCGCTGAACTGGAGGGGTTCCAGGCGAGTGTCACGCTCTCAGCGCCTTGCGCGAGGCTGCAGGTCCACAGTGAAACTGCCAGAATTCCACATAGTTGGCTGAGGAAACGAACGCCAAGCCAGGAAAATACCCGAGGAACGATGGAGAGAAACGCCGCAACACCTTGAGACATAGAAAAAGAAGAGGAGTTTCGGTGAATAATTGTCGTTGAGAATGCATCAAAGATGCATCTGTGGTTGGATGCAGGAACTCGAAGGGCAGGGTCACGTCTGAACTTCATTCCGCTAACTTCAACAAATCGGCTGAGGACACGAATGCGTCTCCCAACTCTTGTTGGCGCATCAAGTCAGAACATGTACGTGTCTGCCGGACGCAGGTTGGGTATTTAGCGTGGAGACTATCTTGGAAAATGGTCTCGAACCGCCAGGGAAAAATATAATCTTATTGAGGGGTTAAGACTTCCCGACGGTTCATTTCCCAACCGCTTGAATATCAAGTGTCCGTCTTCTGTGACTGGAGTGGACTACCCAGTCAATTGGGGTGGTTGGGCCACGAGGGAGGGATGGGATCGTGCTATTCCGGGGTTGGTTTCGGGATTAGTTTCGAGATTACAAAGCCCAGGCCAACCACGACGACGATTAGAATTCCATAGAAAAACCACGAAGCGGGAACGGGTGTGGAGCTGAGCTGGGTGATGGGGTCCGCGCCCAGGACTTTCGCCTCCAGTTTTGCTGCGCTCAACACTCGGGGTGCCACCAATGACAGGTCGTAGCGCGGAGCCTGCGCGTCAGGGTTGCCATACGACAGGGACACGGCTCCTTTCTCGGTCGCCTGAAACAGGAGCTGGATGTGGGGAACGAGCGCCGTCGCTTGCCGAATTTCCAGCGGGGCATTGTCCCCGTTGTCCGTCTCCAGCCAGATCTCGTTGGAGTCTGGCACTCGGTTGAGGGGTATCTCAAACCAGCTTCCCTGGCGGTCGGGGGTCCTGACCCAGTGGGCTCGCCCGATTTCTTCCCACTCGGCGTCCCGGTTCTGGCGCCCCTTCTGCACCAGCCGAATTTCCCGATCAAACAGCGTGTTCGCGACCTCCACACGAACGCTCTTGAGGGGAAGCCGCGGCTGTTCGAGATGGATTTGCCAACGGCTGAGCTGCGGTCGTTTCGTCGAGGGCACCGCGTTGAGCGACACTTTCAGCGCCCGATAGAATCCGGTCTGCTCCTGCAGGTAAAGCACCTGGCGTCCTTCCGACACCAGCCGAATGTCTCCCCGATCCGCTCGCGTATGCGCCAAGGCATGCAAGGGCAGCTCGAGACGTTGCACCCCGCCCGCCTCGATATTGACGGGCCGGGTAAACTGCCATCCTGCGGGGTCAAAGGTCCCACCGAGGAACGGGATGTCCACGAGTTCGGTTGGGCGACGGTAGTCCGCCCGTGCGATTCGTCGGCCGGGCACGACCGATGAGGCCGAAGCGGTTCTCAGCGGAGCGGCGAGGGAAGCGACGTCGTAGCGCGGAGCGCGCGCCTGAGCATTCCCGCTCAGCAGCCGAAAATCACCGGCGGTCGGCGCAAGGAAGGCGAGTTGGACGGGTTCGGACAACACCACGACCGAGCGGACATTCAGCGGCGGGCTGTCCCCGTTTTCAAAAGCCAGAATGACCTCGCGTGTCGGTGTGGAAGCCACAATTCCCATGTCCACCGTCAGCGATTCAACCTGCCCCGCACCTTCCAGATTCAACCGGTGGATCGAGCCCGACCCCAAAATTCGATCGCGCAGCTCACCACCGTCCCATTCACGGGCGAGCAGGCGCACTCCCCGGAGAAACAGCGGATCCTCGATCTCGAAACGAAGACCCTGGAGGGGGAGCTTCGCACCCGCGAGTTCAACGACCAGGCGAGTGTCGCTGGCTCCTTCCCAGCGATCCACGATCCGCCCCGTGGAAACGACGGGGGCGAGCGGGACATTCTCTTCGCGAAACAGCACTACCCCGCTGACCGGGATCGGTGACGTGCGGGAGTCATCGAGGCTGATGCGCAGAAACTGAACGGTGTCGCCTAGCTTTCCCAGTGGCAGCCGCAGTCGCTCCGTCCCGTTCTGGCGATAGATGACCTCGCGCTGGAGGAGCGTCCTGGTGATTCCTCCCCGGTCCACGGCTTCGACCGTGACCGCCTTCACGAAGTGGGGCGCTGGAGATTCCAGCCCCAAGCCGTGCACCTGCTCCGCGTTCCGAAAGGGAATCGTCACCCGAGTGACCCGCCCCTCCTGGGTGGTGGCGGGGTCCTGAATACGTTGGGACTCCTTGCGCGGCGCCATCGATCGCTCGATGACGAAGGGTGTTTCCTTTCCGTGCGGATCGACAAGTCGCAGGTCGGAAAGATCCATGGCTGCCGAGTCAAAGGTTTCCGGCGAGAGGACCACCCGGGTCAAACCGGGTGTCGACACCGTGACCAGCTGCTCGTTTGCCCAGGCTTCGTAGCTGGCGCTTTGCGCCAACAGAGGCGCCACGAGGGTGAGGAGGAGGCCGGTGAGAAGTTGTCTCATGGGTTGGGAGGCTGGGGGGCGCTGGTCTTTTTGTCTTCGCTGGCGACGAATTTTTGATAGAGCACCGAAGCGAGTATCGCCACCACAGCGACCCCTGCCAAGGCGCCGATACGGTACAAAGGTCCGAGTCGGTTCAGGTCATGGAAGAACAGCTTCAGCAGCGTCACACCGATCAAGGCCAGGCCTGCGTAACGAGCCGCTTTGAGGCCCCACCACATGCCGGCGGAGACCAGGCCAAGGGCGAACAGGCCCCAAGCAATCGTGTAGGACATGTCCCGCGCAAAATTGCCTCCGAACTGAAAGGTGAGCACCGCGTTTCCAGGCGTCGTGAAATAGTCGGCTATCTCCACGTTCACGAGCAGGAAGAGAAGGATCGTTCCCAGTGAGTCAAAGAGCGCCGGAAAGCTAAGCTGGCCGGCCCGGTCGCGTGGGGGAGCCAAAAGCCGGCCGGCGACAAACAAGGCCGCCGTGACGAGGCCAAATGAGTAGAGATACCAGTTGAGCAGTGCGGTTTCGCTGCGGGGGTGATAGCTCAGAACTGCTGGATTGAGCGCCAGCCGAATGAACGAGACGACGAGCAACCCGGCCCCGGTCCAACGAAGTCCCGGATGCGGAACCCGGCGGAACAGCCAGCACAACGCCGCGCCTTCGAGCGCCCAGCTGACGGTGATCCACTGGCGGTCAAACTGAATCGGGAAGATCAGCGTGACAAAGAAGAGCGCCACCCCGCCGTACCAGGCGAGCACCGCGTTCCGTTGCGGGTTCTGCGGCGTGAAGATTTTGGCGCTGAGGACCAGGGCTCCGATTACCGGCAGAGCCAGAGCTGCAGGCAGGATTCCCGGGTACGGGTTCGGCCAGGCCGTTTGAATCGTCCGGTAGATCCCGTAAAAGTGCAGGGGAAAGGAGAGGGCGGAGGCCGCCCACGCCGAACTGCCCGCGAGAAAGCGGTCCCGACTCAGGAACGGGAATGCAAAGATCAAGACGCTAAAGGCACCGTTCCACGCCAACGCGATGGGGGCGTTGACGGCCGGGTCGAATGCCCGGCCATGCCATGCCAGTTGAAGCAGCACCACCGAGCCCAGGGCCACCAGGGCGAGCCCGCCTTTCTGGAAGGCGCGAGCAATGCTCAGGAGCAGGATGCTGAGCGCCATGGCCAAAGCGAACACGGGCGAAGGATTCGGCAGGCGCAGGTGCACCACAATCAGAACCAGGAGCAGGAATGGCATCATGGCGGACAGGGCCGGCAGCTGCGCCATGAGAGCTTGGTTGGAGTTATCCTGGGTGAACGTGAAGCCGCCAAATGCCCGCTGCAAATCGCCCGGGGCTGAGCCCGCCGAGCTCAGAATCCGCCGGATGACAAACATTCCGGCGAAGAGAAAGAGCACGGCCATGGCTCCAACAATGACCAGCAGAAGTGACAGATCGCTGCCGGTGCTGGGCAGGCGAAAGATCCAGGAGGCTCCCACCAAACCAGTGATCAGCAGCACGGCCAGCACGGAGACCAATGAGCGCGTCAACAGGGCCAGGCCGATGGCCAGCAAGTCGATCAGGAAAATCAGCGGCCAAATGAAGATCGAGACCTCCGTGAGTTTGAAAACCGGAACCAGCATCATCACCAGCGCTATCGGGGGAAGGCAGTGCGTCCAGCCAGCCGAGCCGGTTTCGGGGCGTATCCGAGCCACCCAGAGCGGAGAGAGTGCGTGGAGCACGGCCACCACCAGAATCGCGCCCAGCGCCCAGAACAGCGTCTGCGAGGTCAGGTGCTCGAGCATCCAGAGCCCGAGGAAGGCATGCACGAGCACTGCGCCCACTTGCTGGAGCCTGGCCCAGCCCGGTTTTCGCAGCACGAGCAGGATCAGTCCCAGATCTCCAACCAGTGCGACACTGCCGCACCAAGCCAGCGGGGTTCCCAAGCCGGGCTGAAAGACCATGCCGATGGCATAGAAGATGGAAGCTATGGCCAGGGCTGCCGCCGATCCAGCCCACTTGGAATCCAATCGGGCGCGGCGGTGCGCCAACTCAACCCCAGCCAGGAAGAGCAGGTTGAACCCGATCTGCGAGAGCACGGCCGGCAGGATTTTTTCGGGAGCCAGAAATTTTGAGGACCAACCCAATTCCATCAGCAGGGTGCCCGTCGCCGCCATGGGAAGCAGGAAGGACCAGCGGGTTACCAGCGCCACGGCGATCAGCCCGACATCGAGCAGCCCGATGTAGAGGAACAGTCCCAACGCCTGGTCGCGCCCGGTGCTCAGAATCACCGGCGTTAGAAATCCCCCCAGCATGCCGAGAATCGCTACCACCCGCGCCTCCATGCGCACGGCCAGCAGAAACCCGGATCCCGTGATCAGCGCCATGAGGGCGAACGTGACCGGGGCGGTGAAGAGGGGAAAATCATAGTAGGCCCGGCAACCGAAGGTGACTGCATAGAGGATGAGAACTCCCGTGGCGCAGAAGGTCTGGGCGGATGTCGCGAAGGCCTTCTTCTTGAGCACGAAGCCCCCGATGACCAGGCCGATGCCGAGCAAGAAGCCCAGAGCCGCTTGGACCTCGCGCGGAATCCAGGCGTGGTCGAAGGAGTACTTAATGAAATAGGCTGCCGCCAGGAATAAGACGAGGCCGCCCAGCCAGGCAATGAGTTTGGTTCCCACGAAGCGCTCCCAGTTAAACGCGGGAGCGCTGGGGATCGCGGGGCGAATCAGCGGGGATCCAGCCGGAGTCGGAATGGGCCTTGGCTCCGGAGGCTTCGGGAGCGGGGGCGGAACTGGGGGGGGCGCCGACACATCGGCCTCGGGTCGCGCCGTCGCAGGGATTGAAGGTCTGCCTGCCGGCGGAACGATCGGGTCGGTGTGCGGCCTTGGGCCGGGTGCGGGCGGGGTTGGGGCAGCGGTAGGCGGTGGGCTAGCTGGGACGGATGATTCCGGGCGAGCTGCCGGCTGGGCGCTTGGTGCGGGAGTGGAAGCAGGTGAACTCGAGTCGCGTGCGGAGTCCAACGATCGCCGCAACTGATGCAGCTGCACCAGAAGCTCATCGTGCTGTTCCTGCAAGCGACGCAGTTGTGACTGCGTCGAGCTACTCTTGACAATGGCCACGATGGGCAGGACGAACACGCCCACCACGATGCCCACCAACAACAAAATGATCAGTCCTTCCATTCTTATAGGCTCCTATCGGCATCCGTTGTCAGTGCCTGACTCGGACTTTGGGAGTCGACCCCGTTCCAGTCAAAGCCCATCTGGATGGCTCGTAAGGATCGCCGCTGGCTTTTCGTAGAACACCTGTATACGATGTCACAATTGGTGTCAGCCTCGAAACCCGACAATGCAACTGGGCAAGAAGGGGTGCCAGTCTCGGATTCTGGCGCATCCCCGACGCGTCCATCTTTGCTCATCCAGCTTCGCGATGATAAGAACGCCGAGGCCTGGCAGACATTCGTAGACATCTACACGCCACTGATCTACGGGCATGCCCTGCGCCGAGGGCTTCAACCGGCCGATGCGGCTGATGTCGCACAAAATGTCATGAGGAGCGTCGTTCAGGCCCTACGCACCTTCCACTATGATCGGGCGCGCGGTTCTTTTCGGGGCTGGCTGCTTACGGTAACCCGGAGCAAGCTCAACAATTTTTTTGCCAAGCAAGGCCGCCAAGCCGTGCCCCTTGGTCACACGGAACTGGCTTCGGTGGTGGATCGGGAGGCTGGCAGCTCACAGGAATCTGAGACCTGGGACCGGGAATATCAGCTGCGCCTGCTGGAATGGGCCTGTGAACAGGTGAAAGGACAGTTTTCGGAAACGACCTGGAGCGCCTTCCAGCTGAGTGCCTTAGAACAGATTCCGGTGGAGGAGGTTGCTGCGCGGCTGGGTGTGAGCACCGGTGCGGTCTATGTGGCCCGCTGTCGGGTGGCGGCCCAGCTGCGAAAACGGATTCAAGCGGCCGACGAGGAGGATATTCTCTGAAAGAAATGCCGTTCTGGCCAGGTATCAGAGTATGAGCCGAATCTATGGGTGAAGTGTGCCTCGACGGACCAGCATCGAATTGTTTGAGCGATGAGAACCTCACTGCGCTTCTCTCTCGTGGTGATTCAGCACTGGCGCCGGAAGTAGAACGGCATCTGTCGTCGTGTGCTCGGTGTCAGAGCCGCCTGGACTCCTTGGCGGGACTCGCTGAGTTGCCGAAGGCTCTCCCTCCAACCCTGAGCCCTGCTTCGCTCGGGCCCCTTTCCCAACTCCTGGCGGCCCTCCGTTCCCAAACTGCCGAACCGGGATCGCCGCCGCCCCGAGGCGAGTCGGTGGAGCTGTCGGCGTCACCGGTGGAAGGGGCGCTCGGCGAGTTCGCGGGCTACACCTTGTTGGAGCGCGTGGCGGAGGGGGGGATGGGAATCGTGTACCGCGCCTATGACCCCCAGCTGGCTCGGATGGTCGCGGTCAAGGTCCTGCGGCCGTCCATGGCCGGATCCGAGCAGTCACGGCTCCGCTTCGTTCGGGAAGCGAGGGCGGCCGCGGCGATTGCTCATGAGCATGTCGTGGCGATTCACGCGGTGGGGGAGTTTCGAGGTCTGCCCTTCCTGGTGATGAGTTTCATCAAGGGGCAATCCCTGGAGAAACGGATGGCCACCTCAAAGCTTTCGTTGGTCGAGCTGCTTCGGATTGGGGCGCAGACCGCCCGAGGGCTGGCTGCCGCCCATGCCCAAGGGTTGATTCATCGCGACATCAAGCCAGGGAACATCCTGCTCGAGAACTCGGTGGAGCGAGTGAAGCTGGTCGACTTCGGTCTGGCCCGCGCGATTGAAGACACCAGTCTGACTCAGCTGGGGGTGGTCGCGGGCACGCCTGAGTTTATGGCTCCCGAGCAGGTAAGGGGTGAGGCGATCTCGGCGCGAGTGGATCAATTCGCCTTGGGCTGTGTGCTCTACGTAGCCGCTTCGGGGATAAGCCCATTTCGGTGCGACACCACAATGGCCACGCTCCGCCGGATCTTGGAAACGGAAGCGAAGCCTCTCCACGAGCTCGACTCCAAAAGCTATCCATCGTGGTTCGGTGGGCTGGTGGAGCGGTTGATGGCCAAGCAGGCGGGTGAACGTTTTTCCTCGATGACCGAGGTGGCGGAGCTGTTCGAATCATGTCTGCGGGATGTGAAAGAGGGGCGAATTCCAAGTGATACCTGTTCGGGGAAGGACTCTCCTTCGAGAGGGCGGGGGGCGGGGTTGTCGAGGACGATTCTGGCCGGCGGAGCTGGCTTGCTTCTGGTGCTGGCGCTCTGGGCTGGGTGGCCGCGCCCGGCAGAAACTCAAACGGGCCCGGGGGAGACTTCTGAACGTACGGGGCCAACCACCGCCGTGTTTCACATCGAACGCGGAGCAGGTTTGCCACCGATGGTCTTTTCCAATCTTGCCGATGCGGTCACGGCCGCTCGGGAAGGCGACACCATCGTGCTGCCATTTAGCGGCGACTATACCACTTCCGGGCTTCGTCTCGGTCAGAAAGCGCTTCGGTTTCATGCTCCCCCGGGGTCGCATCCTATTCTCACATTGGCCGCCGGTGAGAGGGCCATGATTCACGCGGAGGCGGATCTGGTGTTGGAAGGCATCGAGCTGCGCGCGCCGGGAAATGGGTCGGATCGGCTGCTCCCGGGCGATATTCCCGCCACCGGTCTACGGGTGAAGCCCTCCGTGGCACGCTTCGATCGACTGGACGTTTTGGTGTACATGGAGGGTGGCCGACTAACCGTTCGGGGATGCCGGTTCGCGGCCCCGCCCCCTCCTTCCACGTTCAGCACCCTGGTCGCCCTCGAGAACTGTCCGGAGGCCAGGTTCGAACACTCCGAGTTTTTCAACTTCGGCGGGGTGGCGGTCTCGTGGCGGCGTCGCGAGGCTCAGGGCGGTCGGTCGCTGGCTGCCTCGCAACCAGCTGCGATCGCTTTTACCAATTCACTCCTGGTTGGACGCGACGGAGTTCTGCTGGGTGCGAATGAGGGTGCGCGGTGCACCTGGACACTGGAGCGGTCTACCGTCCTGGGCTTGGGGCTCTATCGTGTGCTCGCCTCGGCGGACCATGCGTTGGTGCTGCGGAATTCGGTTCTCGCCTTGCGGCAGGCGCTCAGCTTCGACGTTCGTCGAACGGGAGGAATGCGAGCAGCATCGCTGGCGTGCAGCAATCTGGTGTTGATCACCTCGCCCCAGTTTGCCGACGTGGATACAGTGCGCGAAAAGGACGCGGACTTGCTTGGCCCCTTTCCTCTGGATGGCTTGGCTCGTCAGGTTCGAGCACGCCTGACCTTGGGATTGAAACGTAAAGCTACGGACTATCAAACCCTGCTGGCGGACTTTCCGACGATCACTCCAGCCGAGGCCAAGAAGCTGCCTGAGCGGACCCCGGTGTGGACCCTCATTGGCCCAGGGACAGGCTGGCAGATGCTCTCACAGGGATCCACCAATAGCCTCGCTCCCATCCCAAGGTAGGGTTGAGGCTTGGTTTCCGGTTCGATTCTGGTTCACCCTCTGCCGAAAGAGAGGATTACCCACGGCTCGACTCAAGTTCCGCGCCTGAGCTACAAGTTCAGCCGCAGGCGGAAAAACTTGGTTCCAGCGTCAGTGGGCAAGGTCAGCACCGCGGTTCCGTCGGCGCCCAGGACGGGCTGCGCGGTGACCGGCTCCCATGGTCCATCGGGGCTATCGGACGCTTCGGGAACGATGAGAGGTGAACCGGACCACTGCATCGTCAACTCCGTGTCGCTGACGGCCACCAACTTGGGTTTGCTCAATTCGAAAGGCAGGCCTGGCGAGGCTTCGCTGAACTCACTTGTTCTTCCGTCGCGAGTGATCGTAACGCTAAAGGTCTCGAGCACCGCAAACGCGGAGCTTGGTTCGACTTCGATTTTCCCGATCAGTGCCTGCGCAGCCGGCGTCGTCCGGCGAATCAACGGCGTTCGACCCTGACTTTCCAGCGCGCGATTGCCGTAGATTTCGATCTCCACCTCACCCACACCTCCCGCCGCGGCCACGACGTAGACCACGGTGACTTTGCCGCTGTCTCCCGCCGTTGAGCGCAAAATGACCGGAGGTCCCGACGGGGGAGTGGGCGGGGCATCGTAAAGAATTCCCTCAAAGCTTAATCCTGTTCCGTTGGCATAGATCGGACCGCCTTGGATCAAGGTCGGCTCCTTCCCCACGATCGCAATTCCTACGGTTTTGTTGTGCGCAACTGTGTTCTGCAGGAGTTGCACCGGAGTGCCGCCAACGGCAACGCCGGTTTCGTTGGGTAGGGCCGAGCCGATCGGTGAAACGCCGATTCGGTTTCCTTGGAGGACGGTCTCGTTGGTCAAGGTAAGGCCGACGCCGGCTTTCGTATTGCCGGCGATGACGTTTTTCTCGAGACGTAATCCGGTCGCCGCCCCGGCCTCACCGGCGGTTCCGGCTTGGACGCCTATCCCGTTCGGCCAGGCCGCTTGGGCAGTAGGATCGACGCCGATCTGGTTTAACCGAATCACGGGATCGATCGCCGCGCCACGCACATGGATTCCGGCCACGGCATTCCATCCGATCGTGTTTCCCGGAGAAACCCCAGAGGGTCCGACGATTACGGATTTGGCGTCATCGAGCAGCAAACCGGTCTGACTGCCGCGATCGATGCCATCGGGCGTCCCTAGTCGGTTCCCGGCGATGACGTGGTTAGCGCCATCCGAAAGCCAGACCTCGTTCTCCGCATGTCCGGCCACGATATTGTCGCGTATCACGGTGCCCTGTGCTCCGCCGAATACAGCGATCCCCGTATGGGAGTCCGTGCCCACGGGAACAGCGCCGAGGGAATTCAACCCGATGGTGTTCCGTTCAATCAAGGCGCCGGCTACCGGCGTGAGATCCGGGCTGGTCTCCAAGGGGTTGTCCGGATCGGACAGAAAAATCTCACCATCATCGGGATCGACCTCGAATTGCTCTGTTCCCGAGATCAAGACATCCCATTCATGACCTGCGATCACATTGTCGGTCACCCGGACGTTAGCGGCGCGATCCACCCGCAGGCCATAGAGCAGCTTGCTGGGAGCTAAACCGGTGGGCAGGGCTCCCGAGCCGCTGAAGGCCAATCCGATTCGGTTCTTCTCCACCACGCTATCGGAGACCGCTTCACCGGCGAGGAATACGTCGAGCCGATGCCCCGCGATATCATTGTTTAGAATCCGGGTGTTGCGGACCGTGAGCCCGTTGTCGCTGAAGACGGCGATGCCGACGCGTGGATCACGCGCGGTCGCCCCCACCGAAGTTCCACTTGCTTCGAGTCCGATGCGATTCCCTTCAATGATCGTGTCCTCGATGGAGGCAGTTGAGTTGAGGAGAATTCCTACATTGCCTGAGATCAGATTCCCGCCGCTTCCCGGGCCTCCCACGCTGGTTCCGCGTCCACCGACCAGCAGCACCCCATAGCGAGCTTCTGCCAAGGCCAGTCCATTGACACCGAGGCCGATTCGGTTGCCTAGGATTCGATTTCCCTCGCCTTCGGCGATGGCGATGCCATTTCCTCCGATGACGTTACCGTCGCCCGCGGCGTCGCCACCGATCTGATTGAGGGAGCTTTTATCGATGCCAATGCTGACGGTATTGGTTCGCGCGGCATTGCCGTTGACTTCAGTGCCAAGCCGATTTCCCGTGATGATATTTCCGCCCGGGCCTCTCAGCAGGATGCCCACTCCCTTGTCGCCGCCAAAACTGTGGATGACAAAGCCGCGGATCGCAGTGTCGCCTCCGGCGATGTCGAGGCCCCGGCCACCGATGGCCGCCCCATCCAACTCCACGAACCCGCCTGACTGGGTGGTTGCGTCCAGCAGGGCCGGCTTCGTGATGGCGGGGAGTGCGGTTGCTGGCACAATTCGAGGAACCGCGGCGCCGGGCACCTTAAATTCGACATGGCTGGCACAGCCGGAGTTGACCGCCTCGATAGCGGCTCGCAGCGTGCATTCCGGATCTCCGTTGGACAGTTTTTCTCCGGTATCACAGCAATCGACACCGGCCTTGCGTCCGCGATCGGCGGCAGAGTTCACCACAATCTTCTTTTCCAGGTCTGGGAGCACCGGAATGGTCAATACTGGCGTCTCGTCGTTGACGGGGCCGCACGATCCTTGGGCTGTCAGGGTCCAGTTTCCCACAAACTCTCCCGGCCTTAACACTTCCCATTCTGAAACCGAGACAAACGTTTGAGTGGGGCCGATCCGATCTGGAATGGGCGGATTTGGAGGAGTGACCAGCTTGAAGAATGCAGCTGTCCCAGTGGGCGTTACCTGCAACGCCTCCACGCTACCTCGCTCCAGGTTGCGAATGGTCGTTCTGACTTTAAACCGCTTGCCCACCCGCAGCGAGACTTTGCCGTCCACCAACTCAAATCCCGAAACGCCTTGCACCTGCAGCTCGATTTCGGGGCAAGCGGGCATGAGTAGCAGGTTGCCATAACAAATGTGCATGGCGTCGTTGATATAGACCGGCCTGCTTCCGCTTGGATCCACAAACTGTTCCTTAAGGGCCGCGTTGTCGCATTGCGACAGGATCTCCGCCCGCAGGTCAATGTGGCCGCCTACCCAATCGATGAACCCTGGCCGCGATCCGACATACCCCAAAGTATTCACGTCGGTGATCAACCCTTGCCCGGCTGGGTTGATCGCCAATTGCGAAGGCAAGGGAGCCTGCCCCCACTCGTCCAGATCGAGGCCTCTGTCCGGGTCGATGGGAGTCACCTTGCCTTCGATCGAGACCAGATAGTACCGCGATCCGGATTCGGGGTGCGGCACGCCCTCGATCAGCATCATGCCCGAGTTGTTCACCTTTCTTCCCCGGGTGCCGTATTGGTTTGGAAGTGCCCCAGGCTGCCGAACACCCGGGGGATAGATGCGTTGAGCCAGTTCCTTGACTGCCGGAAACAGTTCGTCCAGGTACTGAAAACCTTTTCCCGGCATGACGACAAACGCGCGCGGCAGCCTGGAGAGGACGGGATAGTCGTGACGCCAGCCGATGATGTACTTTCCGTCAGCGCTAATGTCCTCCGCTTCGGAGAGGGCTTGACGGGCGTCGGCCTTGGGATCGACAACATATTGACCGCCATACTTGCTGTAGGCCCCCGCTGTTCCTCCCCCCACGGTGCCCACCACCGCCGCATTAACGCGCTTGCCGAAGGTGGTCTCGGACTCGATCGCTTCGCTGATCGCGTTGAATCGTGGAAAGATGCCTCCCGAAGGCGGGACATAAAACACCTCGTAGAGTTTGCCGAAAAGAGTGATGTCGCAAACTCCGTCTGCCAGAGCAGATCGGTGTAGGCTGAGCACCAGGCACAGCGAAAGGAACGCCCGATGAAAGCGTCCCCATCGTTGAAAGGGTTTGTTCGCCCGCGTCACGGTGGAACGCTCCAGGTTGAAATGCTGGTTGGGCCGTGGAGCTGTTACCGTGTAAGCCATGTACGAGCTGGGCTGAGACATCAGGTTACTATACGACGGAGGAGGCGTTTCTCAACTCACTTTTAGACTTGGCGCTGGCTCTTTCGGAGTCCGCCGCCTGGTTTCGGGCGCACACGCTGCTTGGTCCACTCCTGACTGCGCTGGCGGTGATCCCGATTAGCATCGTAATGGGAGCGGTTGCCACTTTCCTCGGAGCTATCGCGCTCGGCGTGTACGTCGAGGTCATCAAGCGTTGAATGGTGCTGGCTGACTTTGCTGAAGAGCGCCTTTGACATCAACCCAGTGCAGACGCTGGTTGGTCTCGGCGTGGACCTCCGGTGGGTGTCCTGATCCCCCGTTTTCTTCGTTTGTTCTGATGGCCACTTCGTTGGCCTGTTGCCAGGGGGGAGGCGATTTCCAAATTGCATCGACAGGATTCCTCGCTGCCTCTATGTTGCGAAAATCGGTGGGAGAGGGCTAATGTGCGAATTCATGGTCTACCTGTGGAAAGCCAAGCATATCCGACGATTGCTTCAGCCTATGACACTCTATAAATCGGTGTTCCTTTGTGCTATCCCCGTCTGCATTGGGATCGAAAGTCCGACTTTTGGCGAAATACTCGGCGATTATAGCTTTGAAATTGTTGCTGGAGGAGCAGTGGTGACTGGATACCACGGCGCGTCCGAGGTGGTGACTATTCCAACTGCTTTGGCTGGCGCGGCAGTTCGAGAGATTGGCGAATCGGCCTTTTACAACCAACCCATTACTTCGGTTGGTCTTCCGGATACCCTCTGGTCGATTCGTTCCTCGGCGTTTTCGCGATCCAAATTAACGAGTATTGAGATCCCGTCGGGAGTGACCAGCATTGGCGCAGGTGCCTTCGACTCCTGTTCGGAACTGGCGCGTGCAGTAATCCCTGGGAGTGTCTCCGCCATCAATTTCGGTGCCTTCGGCTCATGCCGACGTTTGAAGCAGTTGGAGCTGGGCGAGGGAATCGAGTACGTAGGCGCCTACGCGTTTGTAGCTTGTAATCAACTAAGCTCTGTGACGATCCCTTCGACAGTGACCAATATTGACTTAGGTGGTTTTTCGTACTGCACGAGCTTAACGAACCTCAATCTCGGAACCGGGCTGGCCCACATCACCGGTCGTTTATCTATGCCATCTGACCGGGAGCAACCGTACCGGCCTGCGGCATTCGAAGGTTGCTCAAGCCTCTCTAGCCTTTTGGTTCCTCGCTCCGTCACGTCGATCGGACCAGGTGCATTCGTTGGATGCAGTAACTTGCTGGGTTTGTATTTCGATGGGGATGCTCCCACGGCGTCTGAGTTGATCGGACTGCCGGAGCTTGCAAGGGCTTTTCACCGTGCCGGAGCGGGTGGGTGGGTTGAAACCTTTGGGGGTGTACGGACCGCGGTTTGGGTGCCGCTGATTCCCTATCCTGTGTGGATCGAGGAGAGCGGTCTTCTTGCCCAGCGGCCCGATGCGATTGGCGAGACTGAGGACCCCGATCAAGATGGTATGTCGAATGCACAGGAGTGGCTCGCGGGCACTAATGCTGCCGATACGGCCTCCGTTCTACGGCTGGTGTTGGATTCAAACCCTGAATGGTTGACGGAGTCCGATCGTAGCCCCCTACCGTCCGACACTCACGCGCTTTACTTTGGTAGCGTTCCTGGGCGCTTTTACGGAATTCGTAGCGCCACCAGTATCTCCAGTCCTTGGTCGCTAGCAGCCAGCCGGGTTGCTGAAACAGCTCAAACGCGCATTGTAATACCCATCGACGCCGAATCCCGATTCTACAAGATTACGGTGGAGACCCAACGCTGAGCGCCGTCGCAACGACCTTGTGACAGATCTGCTGGAGGGAGCCGCAATGAGCCTCTAACCCTAAAGCCAAGACTGGACTAACCACCGATTTCACGATGTCCCCGTTGGCTTCTCTGGATGTTTGGAATTCCTTTCTTCGGATTGATGAGTGCGTTCGCTTTGCTGGTTCTGGTTCTTTTCTCGTTGCTTGAAACCGGGCTTGATAGGTCGTTGGCCACAAGCCTCCTCGAGTCGGGAATTCGTCGTCGAACCTTGACCAGCTCCGGCTGCAACGATTGGGGCATTTATCCATCCAGTTAGAAGATCGAAGAGCATAGGCCTCCCCCGTCCGGTTGCGTGATCCCCGGCACAGCCTGCCGTTACCGATTATTCGTACGTACGTACGAAATAATCCGTCGCGTTCGACAAGGCATCTGAGGTTGAGATCGTTCCACTGGCCCCAAGCAACCGATTCGTTGGGAGCGACAAGGAACTTCCAACCCTCTGACCGGCAATGGAATAGCCACGAAGTGTCGAACTGCTTGGATCTAGAAGGTGTGCCGCCAACTCTCTCGCGGCATAGTTTGGCGATACCGATTATTCGTACGTACGTACGAAATAATCGGTCGCGGGCGCCAAGATATTTCCGGTTGAAAGCATCTCACTGGGCTTACAGAACCCGCCCAGCACCAGGGAGTCGACGGAGCGATGCTCCGATTACAAAGCTCAGAAGCGAAGCGCCCGCGCCGACCACCACGAACTTGAGCATCGGGTGTTCATTCCAGCGGGCGGCCAGCAAGCTTAGACCGACGATTACGGGAGGATGAATGATGAAGGCGGGGTAGGCCTGCTGAGCCAGCCAGCTCGTGAGCCGACTCGGTGCCGACCAGTAGCGTTGCGCTGCCCACAGCGAGCCGAGAATAATCCCCCAAGCCATGAAGGGGTCCCACAGCGCATAAAAGAACGCGTTCCAACTCCAGCCCCCTTCGAAGGCCCCTTTTCCCTGCCGGGTCAGTATTACGGCGGGCAAGCTTACCAGCGCCGCCAAGGTGACCCACAACCAGGGTCGTGCCTGTTCGAAGGTGATCCTCTCGAGCAGTTTGGATCGTTCGGCAGCACAGCCGGCGGCAAAAAGGTAAACGTAACAAGGGAAGTATCCTAACTGCATCCAACCCACCTCTTTGCCGACGGGCAGAACCAACCTCACTGCGAAGGAAAGTAACCCGAGCGTCACCGCGGTTACGGCGAGAGTTCTGAATCGCGGAAGTTCCGGGCCGGCGTCGGATCGATGTGCTCGAAGGCGTCGCCAAGCCAGGTAGCCGGCGGAGAAAATCAACAATGATTGCGCGAACCATAAAGGCCCGGGGCCAAAACTTCCGCCAGTGAACCTGGCCCACCAGCCGCTCCAAAAAGGTTCTCCCCGGCTGGTCCTGGCGAGGGCGATGGTTAGTGGAGACAGAATAAAAAAATAGATCAGAAGTGGCACCCCCAGACGGAGCAAACGATCCTGTATGAAACGGCTTGCTCCCTTTCGATCCAAGGAGGACGGGGTGAAATAACCCGCCAACAGAAAGAAGAAACCCATGAAATGGCTTTGGTTGATCGCATTGAAGAAAAGGAGCAAGGGCTGGGAACCGTTGGGTTGCTCCCGCCAATACCAACCGCCCGAGCCCCCGTAGGCAATGGCCGTGTGGTGAAGAATCACCAGGAGCGTCAGCACGATCCGCAAGTGATCCATGGCGTGGCTTCGCTGAGTGGACATGGCCTGATGCTGGTTAGGAGTTCTTCGCTAGGCAAGCCCCTGAAATCCTGGGGTGGTGTGCACTTCCACCGCGGGCGCCGAGCGCCGAGGAGGCTCCAAATCCCCTTGCCAGCATTTCGGACATGTACGAAGGTGCTCGGTGTGACCTTGGAGCTAAAAAAAGCCACCAAACGCTACGGAGCGTGTGTCGCCCTGGATGGATGTTCGATCGAACTGCGGGTTTTTCGTCATGAGGCCCGAGCTGCCGCCAGCCGAGGACATTGTGTCATCTTCACTACGCAGATCGTTGAGATCGCCGAATCGCTCGCTGATCGGATTGCCATCCTTCACCGGGGCCGGTTGAGGGCGGTCGAGTCTGTTTCGAGTCTCAGGCAAGGCTCCGCTTCCGGGGATTCGGCACTTCATCAACTGTTGCAACGTCTGACTTGTGGCTGAGTCCTTCAACAACCATGCGTTGGAGGCGCAGATACACACGAGCCTTCGGTCACGGGAAAATCGACACTTTCTCCGGCTGCGCGGGGTGGGCAGGCGTCTAGAGGCTGGGACCAGGAAGCATTGGGCGACAGCATTTCTCCTCGTGCTGTATGTGTGCGGCTTTGGATTCATCCTGTTGAGCGGTCGCGTAGAGGAGAGTGTAAGACCAGGGATGGCATGCCTCTGGTGGATACTGGGTGTTCGGTGGTATCTCGGACCTCTCCGAACGGCGTGCACTGACCACCCGAGTCTTCATACTTTGGCACTTTGGCCGGTCGCGCCGTCGGCCGCGATTGAACACCAGCTAAACTGGGCCGCATGTAATGGCTTCCCTGGTGGATTTTTTCTACCCATTTTTCTTGGCTGTCTGATCTGGGCAGGAATTCATGAGGCGTCAGTGGCGAGTACCCTCCATGCCGTTATCGGTGCCGTCGTGCTGCGGCTGTTAACCGAAGGGCTTGCTCTACTCGCTCTTCTGATTCCCTTTCTGCGATGGATCATTACCCTGGTAGCGGGAGCCGTGTTTGTGGGCATTTTCTTTCCGAAAGACGGAGCGGTGTACGAGGTCGGGCTTCAGTTTCTTCGGAACCAGAGCGATACTCTCGCGTCCGTGATTCCTCTCGGCTGGGTCCTGCGGGAGTGGCATGTGTATCCGGAAACCACATCCGCTCTCAACGCGTCCAGCGGTCGACTCGGACTATTTCTGCTAGGACTACTTCCGGCTGTTCTCCTGTTCCGACTAGCTGTCATTCGTCACTATTCCAACCGATTTGAGCGTAACTCCCTCGCCCTGGTGGGGGATGAGATGGGGGAAGCTGCAGAAGAGGTCACGCCACAGCCTCGGACCCCAGCTAACCCCGCTGAGTTCGCGGGCTCGGAGACGTTGCGCTCTCGGGTGGAGGATCTGGTTGCGCAAGAAGCATCTCGATGGAGTGAGAATACGAGTCGGCCTCCTTTGCTACCGAGCGGCTCGTCGCTCCTTGACCGGTGGCTCTTGCGCCTAGCCACGCCGGGCCAGCGTTCCCTATGGACTCTGGTCCAACCGCGTGCGGAGGCTCTTAGGCTGAGCTACCTGTTGATCGTCCTGGTCCTGGCCTTTGGAGCGCTTCTTCTCGTGCTATTTCGTCCCTGGATCGAGCACTGGATGCTGTTCCTGATGGGAGTTCCACCCGTGCTCAGTCTGGTGCTAGCCATCCCATGGTCGTGGCACCGCGGATACGATGTTTTCGGGATGGATCAATCCTTCACATCGATGGCGGAATGCGTCCCAGTTCGCTCACGTGATCTCGTTGCCTTGCATCTCAAGCACAGCCTGAGCATGAGCCTTCTTTTGGCCGTGCCATTATTGGCTTACGAGTGCCTCCTGGGGAGGCTGATTCTTCCGGTTTTCCGATGGGATCAGTCTGTGATGAGCGGGCTTAAATGGCTGGCGCTGCTACCTGTGGCTACGACGTTTCGTGCGATCAGCGTTAGGTGGGGAAACGTTCAGATTTCACGATGCCCCCGTTGGCTTCTGTGGATGTTGGGAGTTCCTTTGTTTGGTTTGATGTGTGCGTTCGCTTTGCTGGTTCTTTTCTCGTTGCTTGAATCCGGGCGCGACGGCCTGTTGTTTGCTATTCCTACTCTCTGTTTGGCGCTTGTGCTCGTTGAAGGACTCATCCGACTGGATGACCGCCGCTGGCTTGAATCCGCTTCGCGACGTTGATCTCTGCGGCTTTTCCTCACCTGAGCGACTGCTTCCCATGAATCGGATTAAATCTGGGTCGGGGCTGCTCTGAGAGAGGTTTCGATGGAAACAGACCCCACTACCAATTCGCTGAACGTACGTTCGGCGAATTGGTCGTGGGGTCTTTGGAGTAGTAAGGGATGTGTGGGTGCCGAGCGTCTATTGAGGCGCCCAATCCCCCTCAATCCTAACCTTTATCTGGGCGCCATCCAGATCTGACCCTTGGTGCTTGGTAAACCCTATCTCTCTCCACAATTGCGGGAGAAGAAGCCCAATCCCTTCCATCGGGCATCAACGGTATCGGGGCTTTTGGGTGCAAAGGTTCCCTTAGCAAAGTAGACGCCTTGGGCGTTCCGGAAACGTCCCGTCCCGCCTTCCACCGTATAATAGAGTTCCGGGATGCTGGTCTGAGAAAAATCCGGCACCTGAGTTCCGTCGGGCAACGTCACGACCGCAAAGGAGATGAACTCCACTCCCGAGAGTCGGATTTGATCGCCGCCTCGAACGGTCCAAACCGTCTCGAACGAGGACGAAAGGACCATGCGCCCGTCCACGAAGCCAACGAAGGCGGCACGGAACGGGCCGGGGGTGCTGGAAGCCGCACTGTCGAACCGCCCAACTCCTGTGGCGAAACCCGCGCCTGCGTAGGTGAAATCCTGGCCATCATTGAAGATGGTTCCGATCCCCTGATCGGCAACCGCAAAAGGGGTGTCTCGATGGATCTTGGTTCCATACAACATCCCGTCGATGGTCAGGAACCCAATGCCCACGCCGGTGACGAAATCCGTGGTGCGCGCCCAGCCTTCATAACTCAGCGTGCCACTGGCTCGTCTGAATTTCCCCGTTCCGCACGTCACCGTGAACGTCCCGTCAAAAGTAATCCGTCCATCCGGCTGTAAGGCAGACGGCCCGGTGCCAAACATGACGAGTTGATCGCCGTTCTCGTCCTCAAAGGTGTAATTCGCCGTGATCTGACCGGTAGTGAGATCGCTTTGCTGATCGGTGGACCAGCTCCGCATCTTGCCCAGATGGGAGACGCCGCCTTGGCCGTCGGTTCTCACCTGTAGGATGGTCGGGTTGGCTGGATCGACGAAGCCCACGTTGTTGTATGTGTTGTAGCCTTTGATCAGGAGAGGATTGCTGAATCGTCCGAAGCTCTCGGCTTGCATGGACGTGGTCGCAACGCCGGCCACGACGAAACTCAGGGCGAGCACGGCGAGGGTTTTGAATTTTCCGGTGATGATACAACTGATGTTCATGTTTTTTCCTTGGTTTGAGTGTGGGTTATTTTGATCGACTGGTTCTCACTGCCTTTCCAAAGCGTTTGGGCGAGAAGGTTACAGACAATCCTTGCTGCCGCTGCCCCCGAATCCTGTTTCCCTACATCGCCAGGCATGCATCGCGGTTTATTTCGTTCCTCACCTTTCCGATTTCAGGACCAGCAATAGCCGATTGTCTTCCGCCGCGTCTATCGTCCGTCAGGACGATTTTCACTTTGCACCTCCTATGCATTTGGGTATGAAAGTGCGCCATGGAGAATTTGATTCGTGGTCGGAGGAAAGTAGGAGAAGCGTTCATCGAACTGCAACGTGCGGCAACTGCAGAGGAGGTTTGGAAAGCGTGCGTCAAGCTCATGAGGGCGTCCATGCCCGTTTACAACGTTCTGATCGGACTGCCTTCGCTCGGCATCACGCCAATGTTCATGCGCTGCACTCTAGCCATTCCCAACATGGAACGGTTTTCCCAGCTCGCGCCGCTGAACGACGCCATTCGCGACAGGCCCCTCGCCCCCGTGGCTCGCATGAGTGATCACTACTTGCCGGACTCACCCAATGGGCGCGCGTTCCACGAGGAGTTCCTGAAACCGATGGGCTGGCGCTTTGGCGCGGCGCTTCTGTTTTGGAATTCGGACGGAGGATTCATCGGCCAGTTGGCCGCCATCCGCACGGGGAAGCAGGGTGATTTCTCCGATGCCGAGATGAGTTTTCTCAGTGAGTTGCAGCCTCATCTGGAGGCCGTCGTCAAGCGCCTGCTCTCGCTGGAGAACAGATTCGCCGCGCATCTGTCATTGGAACACGCGATTGATGCACTACCTCTGCCCATCGTGATCGCGGGCTGGAATGGTGCCGTGAACTACTGCAATGCCGCCGGACGCGGAGCCATGTCTGCCTGGCGTGCGAAGGGATCGTCCGCAGCTCGTGGACTGAAGCCGTTCCGGAAACTTCCCGCGCAAATCCAGTCCGCCTGCCACGCCTTGAGGAGGAGCTGGGAACAGGCCGTGCTCGCGGGTGATGTGGGCAAAGCGGCTCGGCATGATTCGTTGGTTTGCCCGTCGGATTCTCAGTTCCGCGCCGAGATTCGCGTCGTCGAAACCAGGGCCGGCCGAGCCTTGCAGCCTTCGTTTGCCATTCACTTCCATCTTCCCCCGACGGAGAATGCCGAAGCTGCGCGAGCGCTATCCCGTCTCTCCCGGCTCACGCCCGCCGAACAGGAAGTCGCACGATTGACTGCTGACGGCCACGACAATGCGGACATTGCCACAGCCCTGGGAGTGAGCGTCAGCACCGTCCGCACGCACCTCCGTCACATCTTCGAGAAGCTCGGCATTACCACCCGCTCGCGTCTGGCTCCGCTCTACCGCGTTCTCCAACAGGGAAGTGATGCTCGGAGCGGACTTTCTGGAGGGCTAAGCCTAAAAAAGGGAATGGCCCGGCATCGGTCTGATGCAAAATCTCGGCGGTCATGACCTTTGTCGAAGTTCGCTGTATCACCTTCTCGATACGCATCACTTCGTCGCAAGCCATGCGCATCCAAGCTATTGCACATCTCAATACCTCTCCATTCTCCTTTTTAGGCTAAGGATGCGAATGAATTATGTGGCCCGGGGATTCAGGTTTGACCCCACGACCAAGTCGGTGAACGTACGTTCGACCAGTTTGTCGTGGGGTCTTTTGTGTCGTAAGGGATGACACTACGCGGGTTTGGTTGCCCCGTTCAGTAGGCGCGCGCCGTGGAAGGTCAGTAAGGTGAAGGAAAAGCGGTGGCATGCCACGCGCAGTCCATAGGGGTGTTTCATCCATTCGGGCAAGGCTACGGAAATGGTCGCTTGGGCTGGGTGGGGAAGGTGGCCCTGGACTCCTGACGTTCCGCCTTCGCCGAGGCTAGGGCGTGGCAAAAAGGCGCGAAGCGCCTTTTTGGTGCCGACGGAGGGGGTCGAACCCACACACTCTTCCGAGTACCAGATTTTGAGTCTAGCGCGTCTGCCAATTCCGCCACGTCGGCTACCAAGCAGGGAAGAAAGTATCGAGCACCCAGGATGAGTGCAAGTGCTCAAATCAGGAAAACGATGAGCCGAACGCCCCCAACGACTCGTGACCTCGTCGCCTACACGGAATGGGGCCCATGCTAGTTGCTCGCCAAAGCCTTCTGGATGTCGGCCACGAGCTGACGCACGTCTTGCTCGGTGGTGTCCCAGGCGCACATGAAGCGGCAGCCGCCTTGACCGATGAACTGATAGAACCGCCAGCCCAGTTCCCGCAGCGCCTCCGGCTTGCCTGCCGGCAACTCGACAAACACGGCGTTCGCTTGCCGCGGGAAGAGGATCTTGATTCCTTGAACCTTGCGGAGCTCGGTTTCCAACAGCGCGGCCATGGCATTGGCGTTGCTCGCGTGCTTAAGCCAAGCGCCATTCTTCAACATGCCCACCCACGGGGCCGAGAGAAACCGCATCTTCGACGCGAGTTGCCCTGCCTGCTTGCAACGATAATCAAACTCCTTGGCCAGATCTAGGTTGAAGAAAACCACCGCCTCGCCAACGGGCATTCCGTTCTTGGTCCCGCCAAAGCACAGGACATCCACACCCGCTTGCCAAGTGATCTCCTTGGGCGTCACCCCCAAGGCGGCGACGGCGTTGGAGAAGCGCGCGCCGTCCATGTGCAGCTTCAACCCGTGGCGCTTGCACATGGCCCAAATGGTCTTGATTTCCTCCACCGAGTAAACAGTTCCCAGCTCGGTGGATTGCGTGAGGCTCACCGCCCGGGGCTTCGGATAGTGGATATCAATACGCTTCTTGACCATGCGTTCGATACCCGAGGGTTCGATTTTTCCGTCGTCCCCGGACAGCAGGAGCACCTTCGTTCCGTTCGAGAAGAACTCTGGCGCCCCACATTCGTCGGTTTCCAAGTGGGCGGTCTCGTGACAAAGAATGCTGTGGTAGGACTGACAGACGGAGGCCAGTGAAAGTGAGTTGGCGGCCGTGCCGTTGAAGGTGAAAAAGACCTCGCATCGAGTCTCAAAGAGATCCCGAATGAGATCCGCCGCCTTGGCGGTCCAGGGATCCTCGCCGTAGCTCGGGGCATGACCTTGATTCGCTTCGGCCAGCGCCTCCCAGGCTTCGGGGCAGACCCCCGCATAGTTGTCGCTGGCGAAGTGACGAATGTGAGTTGGACTTTGAATCATGGGCGATCCGTGGCTCGAGTTTGAGGAATCTCGCAAAGGGTCCGCAGGTGTATTAGAACTGCCGGGTGGCTTCGGTCTCTCGCACCGGCTGCGTCAGCTGATCGCTGGTGAGTCGAACATGAAACCTCACATCGCCCGCCTTGGCGGCGTTGACTGTCACCCGCCACGATGCGGCCGCTTTCGGCTCGAGCCGGGGAAGTGTCTGCATCGTGAGCGTTGCTCCTTCGGCCCGGACCGGCGTTGTGCCCGTGGCGGAGATAAAGGATTGTGTGTCCTCCAACTCGCAGACAATCGAAACCTCGGTTCCCGGCGCCGAGCCTTGGTTCGTCACCTTGATTTCGTAGATTTCCTGGCTCCCGACGGAAATAGGATCTTCGATGTCCGCGACTTCGAGAAGAATGGCGGCGAGTCCTGAGACTTTGGCATCGCATTGGGTGGCCACCTGCGGGGCGCAAGTCCCTACTGCGGCGGCGGAAAAATTGACGGCGCCGAGTTGGGCGACCGTAAAGGTGGCGCAGAACGAAGTGGCGGCGGTGGGAGCCAGGGCGAGGTTTCTCCACACAACGAGATCTCCGACCAACTCGCCACCTTCGGTAGCGCTCTGGAAGCTTGCTCCGTTGGGAACCAGCAGCGAAACCACCGCGCCGGGCTCGGCTGCGTCGCCCCGGTTGGTGAGGGTGAGGCAAACCTTGGCGGGGCGTCCCGGATGAATCTCTTCGGGGGCGGTGCAGGTCAGCGTGAGATCAGGCGCGAGCACCAGGGTCCGGGCGGTCGCCTCGGCGGCCAATCCTTCGGCCGAAGTCACTTTGGCCAAATGCGGGTAAGTCCCGCGAGCGCTGGCTTTGAGATAGGCCCGGTAGATGCGCCCAGACCGCGGAGGCAGATCTCCGACGTCGATGGTGAGGGTGGCTTTGTCGTCAATCAGCCTCAGGCCGTCGGGTAGCGTTTCCGTCAGCCGGACCTGGGTCAAAGGGGAGCCGCCGGTATTCCGCACGGTGGCCTCCAACTCGATCGGCTCGCACACGTTGCCGCTGGCGGCGACGTTGAGGGCCAGCTCTAGTTTTGCCGGCGGCACGGGCGGGGTCTCAGGTCCAAGATCTTCCACGAAGAAGTTGCTGCAGGGCTTGGGTGTGACCAGCCGGTATTTTTGGCCTTTGGAGGAGAAAGGGAAGGCGAACGCCTCGATCGGTTCCTTGCCTACCCAGAGCACATCGATCAGCGCGATCGGCTTGCCCTTCTTTCGGGACGACATGAACGGCATCCGACCACCCACTGGAATCCGCCACTCGACGATATCGGCGCTGGCGGCAGCGCGAATCAGATCCTCGATGTCGCCCTTCCAGCCAGCCTGGTTCAGGATCGACTCAATGTCGGCGCGCAGCGCGTCGTTCAGGAGCAGTTGCCGCAGATCTTCCGAGCGCTTGAGCGGTGGCGCGAAGCGATGCGCCGGGTGGCCGAGGAAGGTGGCCCGATGTTCGGCCTCCACTGGACCCGCCATCAGGGCCAACCCGAGGACTACGATCGCCGTAACGATTGACTGGATGCTCATGATGACTGGACTCGCTGCGTGTTATTCCAATGACCTAATCACGCTACCGACGTGGGGGGCGGGGTTCAATGCAGAATGTGGCGGGTGAGGTCACGCTGATTGCACATTGGGAACCGAGGTGGCACGCCCTACGGGGTGCTCCGGAATGCTCTTAGGGACCGGGGATCTGCGATCCCCGGCCAATGTCTGTGAACCCTGCGGGTTCATGGACCCAATGAAAAATGAGCAATGTGCAATGAACCATGTGAAATCACTGATTCGTCCACCCACCGCCCAGGGCCTTAATCAGCTGCACCGATACCACGAGGCGCTGGCCCGCGGTTTGGAGCGTCGCGCGCTCGAATCCAAGCAGGGTGCGCTCGCTTTCCACCACGTCTAGGTAGCCGACAAATCCGGCATCGTATCGCTTCCGGGACAGCTCGGCGACGCGTCGCGCGCCCTCGAGCGCCCGGTGCTGAGCGTCCGCCTGCTCCTTGAGCAGGCGGGAGGCGGTCAGGGCGTCTTGCACCTCCTTGAACGCGATCAAAACACGCTGCCGATATAGGGCGACACCTTCGGACCAGGCGGCTTGGGACTGTCGCAGCGCCGCACGGTTTCGGCCGGTTTGGAAGATGGGCAGGGTGATGCTGGGGCCAATCGACCAAATGCGGCTTTGCCAGTTGAAGAGCGTATCGACGTCGGCGCTTTCGAATCCGCCGAAGCCCGTGACTTTCACTGTCGGAAAGAAGGCCGCTTTTGCCACTCCGATTCGCGCGTTGCGGGCGGCGAGATCCCGCTCTGCCTCGGCGATATCGGGCCGACGTTCCAGCAGATCGGAGGGCAATCCCGCCGGCACGGTTGGCACGTGGATCTGGAAGGAGCCCTGGGTGGGGATTTGCAGAGTGCTCGCGGGCTCGCCCAGGAGCACGGCCAGGGAGGTGCGAAGCTCGTGACGACGCCGGGTTATCACGGCCAGATCGCTCTCGGCCGAGGCCAGTTCCGTTTCCGCCCTAGCCACTTCCAGTTCCGTGCTCCCCCCGGCGGCGAACCGGGACTTGACGATGTCGAGCGCCTCTTTTCTGAGGGTCACCGTTTGCTGAACCGTGGAAAGCTCGGCATCGGTGCTGCGCAACGTAAAGTAGAGGGTTGCTACTTCGGCGTGCAGGGAGAGGCGTATCGTCTCGAAAGCCGCCATTCGGGCCTCGGTATTCCGCTTTGAGGCTTCGAAAACCCGACGCACTCGTCCCCACAGGTCGAGCTCGTAATTGAGGTCCAAAGGCACCCGAATGTTGCCTGCCTGATCCAACGGGAAGGCGAGGCCGGCGTTGGGGGAATAGCGGGTGCGAGCGTAGCTGGGATCGAACGACAGATCGGGAAAGAAGGCCGACTTCGATTGCCGGCTGGAGGCGCGAGCTTGTTCGACGCGCGCGATGGCTGCTTTCAGATCCTGGTTGCCGGCGAGGGCACGTTCCTGGAGACGATTCAGCTCATCGTCCTGGAACAGTGTCCACCAATTGCCCCTCGGTATCATGTCGGCCGGGCGCCCTTCCTTCCAATCCCCCAGAGGCTCGTCGCTGAACCCGGCCGGTACATTGTTGGTTGGCCGCGTATAATTGGGACCCACGGTCAGTACACCCGCCCCCGCGTCGACCAGGCCACAGCCGAGGACGAGAAAGCCCGTCAGCAGCGCGGCGGTTCCCCCTGCCGCCAGGCCGGTTTTTCCGATGGAGGGACCGGCTGGATCGGGCGCGGGTTGTGAGTGGGCCTTTCGACCTAGTCGCATCAAGAAGGTGTAGAACACCGGAGTCAGAAAGAGGCCAAACAGGGTTACTCCGATCATCCCGGCGAACACGGCGACACCCATGGCTTGACGCATCTCGGCACCGGCGCCGGTGCTGGTCACCAGGGGATAGACGCCGGCGATAAACGCGATACTCGTCATGAGAATCGGGCGCAGGCGGAGTTGAGCCGCCTCGATCGCGGCCGGCACCGGAGCCATGCCTTCATCCTGTTTATGCTTGGCGAACTCGACGATGAGGATGGCGTTCTTGCAGGCGAGGCCCACCAAAACGATCAGCCCGATTTGAGTAAACACATTATTGTCGCCGTTGGATAGCCAGACACCCGCCAAGGCGAAGAGCAGGCAGAGGGGAACAATGAGAATAATGGCGATGGGCAACCGCAGACTCTCGTATTGCGCGGCGAGCACCAGAAACACCAGCAGGAGGCACAAGGGGTAGATGTAGCCCGCGGTGTTCCCCGCCAGGATGCGTTGGTAGGTCAGCTCGGTCCATTCATAGGAGAGGCCTTTGGGCAGGTTGGCTTCGGCCAGCCCGGCCATGAGGGCCTCGGCTTGGCCGGAGCTGAAGCCGGGTGCGGGGCCGCCATTGATCTCGGCGGCGGGGAATCCGTTGTAGCGCATCACCCGATCCGGCCCGTAGGCTTCGCTCACGGTGACCAGGGCTGCCAGCGGGACCATCTGACCTTTGGCATTCCGCGTTTTGAGGCGGGTGATGTCTTCAGCGCGTTCGCGGAATTGGGCATCCGCCTGCACGATCACTTGGAACGTTCGACCAAACCGGTTGAAGTCGTTCACATAAAGCGAACCGAGGTTCACCTGCATGGTTTCGAACAAATTCTGCAGGGGGACCCCCTGGGCCTTGGCTTTGACCCGGTCCACCTCGGCATCCACCTGCGGCACATTGACCGTAAAGGTGGAGAAGAGTCCGGCGAGGCCCGGGGTCTGATATCCCTTGCCAATGAGCGCCTGGGTGTTTTGGAACAGCGCATCAAAACCGACGTCCGCCCGGTCTTGGACAAACATCTTGAATCCGCCGAGCATGCCCAGGCCATTGACGGGCGGCGGCGGCACACACATGACGAAGGCTTCCTTGATCGCTCCGAACTGTTCGTTGAGAGCGCCGGCGATCGCGATACCACTGAGGTTGGGCGTGCGGCGCTCTTCGAATGGCTTGAGGGTGATGAAGACGGCGCCGGCGTTGGGGGTGACCGCGAATCCGTTGATGCTCAACCCGGGAAACGCGACCGCGTGCTCGACTCCCGGCTGCTTCAGGGCGAGATCGGACATGCGTCGGATCACCTCTTCGGTGCGGTCCAGCGACGAGGCATCGGGCAACTGTGCGAAGGCCACGATGTACTGTTTGTCCTGGATGGGCACGAAGCCCGTGGGCACCTTGTTGAAAGCCCAGCCGGTCAGCACCACGAGCCCGGCATAAAGGAGCAGGGCCAGCGCGGTTTTTCGGATGGTCTGGGTGACCCCCGTGGCATACAGCAGGCCAGCGCGGTGAAAGAGCCGGTTGAAAGGGCGGAAGATCCATCCGAGCAGGAAGTTCAGAATCCGCGTCGGCCGGTCGGGCGGAGCGTCATGACGGCGCAGCAAGATGGCGCTGAGGGCTGGCGAGAGCGTGAGCGAATTGAACGCGGAGATCAGGGTGGAGATGGCGATCGTAATGGCGAACTGCTTGTAAAACTGTCCGGTCAGGCCGCTGATAAAGGCGGTGGGAATAAAGACAGCGCAGAGTACCAGCGCGGTGGCTATGATCGGTCCGGTTACTTCATTCATCGCTTTTTTGGTGGCATCCACCGGACTCAAACCGAGCGCGATGTTTCGCTCCACGTTTTCCACCACCACAATGGCATCGTCGACCACGATGCCGATGGCGAGCACCAGTCCGAACAGCGAAAGGGCGTTGATGCTGAACCCGAGCGCGTGCATGGCCGCAAATGTCCCCACGAGCGACACGGGCACCGCCGCGAGGGGGATGATCGACGCCCGCCAGGTTTGAAGAAACAGGATCACCACGATGACCACCAAGAGGATGGCCTCGACGAGCGTGGTGATGACGGCGCGGATGGACTTCCGGACGAAAACCGTGGGATCATAAACCACGGCGAAGTCGATGCCATCGGGGAAATTCTTGCGGAGCTCGGCGAGGGTTTTTCGCACATCGTCCGAAAGCTGGATGGCATTGGCACCCGGCGCCTGAAAGATGGGCAAGGCCACGGCGGTCTGGTTATCGAGGAGCGAGCGGAGGGAGTAGCCTGAAGAACCCAGCTCAACCCTCGCCAAATCCTTAAGCAGCGTTTTCTCCCCGTTCGCGCCGGTCTTGACGATAATCTCGCCGAACTCCTCCTCGGTGACCAGCCGTCCTTTGGTGTTGATTTGCAGCTCGCTGTCCACGGACCGTCCGATCGGCTGTTGTCCGACCGCTCCCGCGGCCACTTGCACGTTCTGTTCGCGGATCGCCTGGACCACGTCCCCTGCCGTCAGACCTCGGGCGGCGACTTGGTTGGGATCCAGCCACACGCGCATGGCATATTCACCCGCGCCGAAAATCTCGACGGTGCCCACCCCTGGGATGCGAGCCAGCACATCCTTGACCTGGAGCGTGGCGTAGTTGCGCAGGTAAACTTCGTCGTAGCGACCTCCGGGCGAATAGAGATGTGCCACCATGGTGAGGTCGGGGGACTGCTTGGTGGTGGTGACGCCGATGCGGCGAACCTCCTCGGGAAGTTTCGGGAGGGCCTGCGAGACGCGGTTTTGCACTTGAACCTGCGCCTTGTCGACGTCAGTGCCGAGCTTGAAGGTGACAGTGAGCGTCATGACGCCGTCGCTCGCTGCCTGAGAATACAGGTAGAGCGAGTTCTCGACGCCGTTGATGGCCTGCTCCAGCGGCGCAGCAACCGTCTCCGCGATGGTTTTGGGGTTGGCACCCGGGTAAGCTGCGCGGACGACGACGGAAGGAGGAACGACTTCCGGATACTCGCTAATGGGCAGCTTCCACAAGGCGATGGCGCCCACGACCAGGATCAGGATGGAGAGGACCCCGGCGAAAATGGGGCGCTTGATGAAAAAGTGCGAGAAGTTCATGGGCTGGGCTCAGAGGGGTTTTTCCTGAGGAGCGGGAGCGGTCGAGGCGGTCTCCGTCACGGGCTTGACCGGCATACCGGGGCGGACCCGTTGGAGGCCGTTCACGATCACCTGCTCACCCGGTTGGAGGCCTTCGCGGATAATGCGCTTCCCATCCAGGATGGGCCCCAATTTTACCGCCCGATATTCCGCCGTGTTGGTTGGGCTGAGTGTCAGCACAAACTTAAGACTCTGGTCGGTTGAAATGGCGCGGTCGCTGATGAGCACGGCCGTTTGCCGCGCACTGGCCGGGACTCGGACGCGCGCGAAGAGACCGGGAATCAGGTGACCGTCCGGATTGGGCAGGACGCCTCGGACCAAGATGCTGCCGCTGGAGGGATCCAGTCGATTGTCCAGCGATTCCACCCATCCTTGGTAAGGGAAGCCCTCCTCGTTGCTCAACCCCACTTCGATGCGGACCTGGCCGTTATCCAGGTGCAGCTGTCCCTGCTTTTGAAGTCCCTGGAATCTAAGAAACGCCCGTTCGTCCATGTCGGCATAGACGTAGAGCGGATCGACGCTCACCAGGGTGGTCAGCACCGTCGTTGCTCCCGCCACTCCACTAACGTAGTTTCCGGCGGTGATCAGCGCCCGGCTCACGCGACCTGAGATGGGGGCTTTTACCTCGGTGAATTCCAGGTCCAACTTCGCCGAGGCATGGGCGGCTTTCGCCGCCGAGACGGAGGCATGGGCTTCCAGCAAGCGTGAAGCGCGGGATTCGGCTTCTTCGCTGCTGATCGCCTTTTGGGCGAGGAGATCCTGGGCGCGGACATTCTCCTTTTCAGCGTTTGCCAGCCGAGTCTCTGCACCTTTGAGTTGGGCGGCGCTGCGCTCGAATTCGGCCTGGTGCCAGCGCGGATCGATGACGAACAGCACGTCCCCCGCCTTGACCATCTGGCCAGACTTAAAGCGCACCTCTTGGATGTGGCCGCTGATCCGGGGTCGGACCTCGACCGATTCCACGGCTTCCAAGCGCCCGGTGAAGACGTCATGCTCCACGATGGAACGGCCCTCGGCAGCGGCTACCACGACCTCTGGGGGCGGCGGGGGCGCTCCACCCGGGCCGCTTGCAGCGGGTGAATCTGCTCCGGGTTTGCAGCCTGAAAGAAGCCCAACCGCAAGGAGTGCGAGACCTAGGGCGACCGAATGGCGGCGGGGCGTGCGGCGGCTAGCAGGAGAAACGGCAGGCAGGTAGGCAAGGCTGGCAGAGTACATAGGCGACCAGTAGGTAGGTTTTAGGCGTGAATTCCAGACGGGGTGCCCGCGGGTTGGGCCAATGGCTTCAAAATGGTGAGAATTCCGGTCTCGAGTTGGAGCACCGGGTTCAGGTCGTTCATGATGCGCGCGCGTGTGAGTACTCCCTCGGCGTAGTCGGCAATGATTTGGGCGGTCTGATGCGAATCGGGAGTTTCAATCAACCCCAGGTCCCGGGCTTCGCGAATCGCGCTTTCCAGATACCGCAACTTGTAGTCCAAAATCTCGGCGACCTTGGACCGGAGCGCAGGTTCCTGCGTGCTGATTTCGGATCCGAGAGACACCAGTGGGCATCCGCACACGAATCCTACTTTATCATGCATAAATACCTGTAATTCAATGCCATGTCTAAAGAATCGTTGAATGCGTTCCAGCGGTGGGACCAACGGGGAGAAAATCTCATCGAGTGCCGGTCTCATCTGTGCCCACTGGGTTTCCAACGTCTCCAGAGCCAGCTGTGCCTTCGAGGTAAAGTGGTGATAAAAGCTTCCCTTCTTGATCTCGGCCCGTTCGCAGATCCGATCCACGCTGGCGTGGGCGTAACTGCTCTCCCAAATCAATTCAGTGGCGATCTGGAGTAGGCGTTGTTTGGAGTCGGTATGTCGTGCCATGCGATGATTATTGAACTACGTATAGCAAGAAATAGCTCAACCTACCGACCGGTCAACTTTTTTGTTTTAGACAGATGGCGGGGGCGGTGCCCAGGGGGTGCGGAAAGAGGGAAGGGTGAAGGAGACGCCCGCGGCGCCCGGGGCTGGGGATCGTCCAACATGGACGACGCGACAGTGGAGGGTGGGCCAGCCTGCCCCGCACCGGAGGTCGGGGCGCCGGCCCATCCGGGGGGGAACGTCCGGGGACGGACGTCGCTAGTGCGACTGTGAAGCGCACCAACATAGCAGGGTGAGAGTCCCTGTCAGGCCTATGTTCACCAGGCCTGTGACTGAAAGTAACTGCGGCGCAGTAATGTGTCCGTGGAGAGCAACTGGAAGTGAACT